>JAAUPS010000237.1 GCA_012033015.1 Phormidesmis sp. RL_2_1 | reverse complement strand
CAACTCTACTGCTCCACCTGAGTTATCAGGTGGGGCTGCTTTTTGCTTCGCAAGGAGGAGCTGAAGTGATTTGTCCTGATTCAAGGAGTACAGCTATGAGTACAAACATTACGGATTTCAACAATTTGCTAGAGCGAATTGCCGTCGCCCTAGAAAGCCGAGACCAGCCAAGGGTAAAACAAGGCTTTTCAGACTATGACCAGAAAGTTTATTGCAACGTCACCAAAGGCAACGGTGACGGCTGGTACAGCTTAGTAGATGACGTTGCGATGACGCAAAAGCCAGTCTTTCGCGGTGAGCTAGTCAGCATCGGCTTTCCTACGCTGGCGCGACGCGGGCAAGACGTGCGAAAGTTTCATCTGGTGATGCAAACAGACGACGGCACCGTGACCTTTGAGTCGGGCCATGACTGCTTCTTCAGCAAAACGATCCTGGCAGCATTCGCCCTGTCATCGCCTGAAATGCTGTCGCGTCCAATTCAGCTAGCCACCTACATCAAGCAGTTAAACACAGGCGATAAAACGCTGGCTGTTTCGCTGCGTGACCACAGCGGCAACCGTTTGCAGAGCGATTGGACAAATGACGATGATTGGAAAGCGATCGCGATGGCCGCTATGTGCAACGTGAATGACGCGGTGGCCAGTCGATAGTGACATACCTGACCAATGCTGTGAGCCTGCCCACCTGATATTCGGGTGGGTTTTCTTTTTTCTGCTGGTTACGTCAAGCTCGTTTTAGGCCGGTGCCTCTACGTGACGCTCTCTGCATTTGATAGGAGTGATCGCATCCAGGCTGCACTACCTAGCTTGCCACGCACCAGTTCAGATATCTCAAACCCTTGATTGATTTGAGAAAACTCTACTATCTCACCACCGGGCCAGATTTCGACCTTCATAAGCTGCTCGTCATGAGGTCTAGGATGTAGATTTGACCATTCTCCATCTCTGAAAACTAACATTTCTAAAGCATCTACTGGCCAGCGATACTCAGCGCCATTGTTGAAGACAATCTCTAGCTGTCTGGTCTCAGCAATAAACCTTGCCTGGGTAGCCTTTATTGCTTCAGCAATTACCTGCTTCATTGCGGTCTTTTCTCCCAAGCGGATTTGAGCAATGCCAAGTTGTCGTTCGCAATTTCAAGGGCTTGCTTCTGACGTTTCTTGTTCTTTTCGCTTTCACCCATCACCTTAGCCTGATCACCGGATATATCAATTTTGATCTTAAATTCAGCGCTACGAACATGGACATGAGCCGGTTCATGGTCGTTTAAAGGCATGAAAACGCAAAGCCGTTTAGCCTAAATATCTCAGCCATTCGCTCAAAGTATTGAAGAGATTAGATTCACTGTCAAGCCATATTCTCCCAAGATTTAGGCCATCGTTCAGCGATCGCGCCCAGGCAACACGAGATTCCACAATCATACCAAAAGAAAGGAGCGGAAGATTTTTGAGGAGATAGGCGCTGCAAACTCCTGCAAGTAGACACAGCGGTTATCTTGCGCCTTCTATTCCAAAAACAGGCGGGGAATGCTTCGCAAGGAGGGGCTGAACAGGGCTCATATAAGAGTCCACAATTGGATTGAAATCATGAAAACTGGAAGAACCCTGACTGAGATGGCGCAAGCACTAGAGGCTCAGCAGGCACTGAAGAAAGATTTTGTGGCCGACACTCGCGCTCTAGAAATGACCACCACTGGTCAGCTCGCGATGGCGCAGCCTTCCAAGGGAATCGCCAACGACAGTACGCTATCCTTCAACATCACCTCGCACGCGCACCAGCAAATTGGCGAGCGTATTGGCATCCCGGCTAAGTACTACGGGCGAATGCTTAATGACGCGCCTGATCTACTCCAAGCCAATGTCAATCACTGGTTTCAGGCTAACCCAGAGCAGCGGATGATTCGCACCCTCGGCAGCGAGCGCGCGCCTTCCTCAGCCGCCGCTATCGCCGCTTGGACAACTTCGACTTGGCTGAAGCCGTGCTGCCGACGCTGCTGCAAATGGACGGCGCACAGGTCGTATCCTGCGAGTTGACTGAAACGCGCATGTACATCAAGGTTGTCACGCCAAAGATTCAAGCCGATGTGAAAGTCGGCGATCCGGTGCAAGCCGGTGTCTGCTTGTCTAACTCAGAAATCGGCTTGGGCGCACTACGGGTGGAGCCGCTGATATACCGGCTGGTCTGCACCAATGGCATGATCACCCCCGACCGCAGCGCTCGCAATCGCTTTACTCATCTGGGCAGGGCTGCTGCCGATACCCCAGATGCCTACGAGCTGTTCTCGGATGAGACGCTAGCAGCAGACAACGCTGCCTTCTTTCTGAAGGTGAAAGACCTGGTGCGCGACGCGGTGGATCGCACCAAGTTCGAGCAGCTTGTCGCCCAGATGCGGCAGACGACCGAGCGGCGGATCGAAGGTAACCCGGTGAAAACGGTTGAAGTGCTCTCTAACAAATTCAAGCTACAGCAGCAAGAGAGTTCAGGCGTACTCCAACATCTGATTCAAGGCGGCGACCTCAGCCAGTGGGGGCTACTGAACGCGGTCACTCGCACCGCTCAAGATGCCCCGTCCTATGACCGGGCGACCGAGCTGGAAGAACTCGGCGCAACGGTGATGACATTGCCGTCGGCGCAATGGCGGCAGCTCGCTGCCGCTGTGTAGCTCATTCAGCCGCATACTGGCTCTCGACCTCACCAGTGCTGCTGGTGGGGTTTTCTTTTTGCTGCGCAAGGCGGGACTGAAGTTAATTCCTTTCTAGGAGACTGACTATGGATTACCAACAGCTAATAAGTGCAGTGAGAGCGGTTACTGGCGATGAAGAGTTTACGTTCGGTGCTTCCGGCTGGAAGAGTGATGGCACCCCGCTAGCATATTGCTTTTCCTTTCGCTCTTCCCAGACTGCAGAAGCAGCCTTTGCTCGATTGAAAGAGCTTGATGCCGCTGTCGTTCGCCAGGGAGTACGGGAGTTGCTTGTCCGACTCTAGTGGTTCGGCTTGGCTGATGCTTTTTTAGGCTTCAGCCGGGTGTCTATCAGTTGACTGCCCTCTAATACAAAACATCCTGCACCTTTAGCAACGAAGTCATCATAAGCCTCTCTCGCTGCCAAACTGGTTTTGAAACAGAAGTGAAAGCCGCGATCTGAAACGTAGAAACGCTCTGCGGTGTATTGCTTCTCAGGATTGTCTGACATTTGTTGAATAGGGAAGACGCGGCATCTCGTCAAGGCGCATTATACCTGCTTCAACAAAGTAACGCTCTTTCTTTTTTCTTCATTGCCCACGAGGGAGCTGCTTTGCTGCGCAAGGCGGGGCTGACGAATGAGGACTCTTTCATGACTACTAGATTTACCGTTGGGCAACTTGTGCGCGTTACCCGACTTCGCAGCCTCGCCTATGGCCGAGTCGCACAGGTACTCATGGCCGCGCCGCACCAGGTGAAGGTACAGTTTGCCGACTTGCCCAAAGCAATCAGTGCCCACCAGAATGCGGTTGGTTGCTGGGCCATTTTCAAGAACAGTGACCTGATGCCTGTAGATGACGTGCCGACCGCTGCTTTCTACCTGCTGGTGACTGTCGTGGAGCGTAGGGGAGATCGCCGCTATTTGCATCACTGTCTGGCCCACGGCCAGACCCGGCAGCAGCAGGTGCAGGTAGCCAATGGCGTGGCGCAGGCGTGGCTTGACGGCGGCAGGTGGGACGCCGATGACCAGGTCTACCGGTTCGGCTGTCACCACTTCATCCTGGCGGAAGATTGGCGAGAGATCTCGCTGGCTGAGTACGTCAGCTTTCGGGCTGTGCTGAGCGACCGCACGGCTGGCAACAGCTAGCTCACTACCCCTAGACAGCTATAGGACTAGCCGGAGCCTCTCTATTGAGAGGCTCTTTCGTTTGCGTTCGCACGGAGGCATTGACGTTCATTGAGCGAAATTCAATGCCTAAAACAAAGCAGAAAACAGACCACTACCAGCTCGTTGCCGATCAACTGCTGGCGCTGCTGCAAAAGGGGACGGTGCCCTGGACACGCGGCTGGGCCACCACGCCCTACTGCAATGCCCATAGCGGCCATCGCTACAGCGGCTTGAACCCGGTGCTGGCCGAAGTCAGCGTGATGACGCGCGGCTACGAGTCTACGCTGTTCGTCGGCTTCAAGCAGGCCAAAGAGATGGGCCTGACGATGACCAAAGGCAGCAAGGCGACCTGGCTGCGACTGGGCGGCACCGGCAAGACAGAAGCAGTTGATCCTAAAACCGGCGAGACCAAAGAGAAGTACTACTGCTTCCAGAAGTGGATTGCTGTCTACAACCTGGACTGCTTCAGCGATGAAGATGCGCCTGTGAAGATCTCTGCGCTAATCGAGCGTTATCGCGGCGAGCCTAACACAGCACCGCGTATCGATGAGGCCGAACGCTTGATTGAAGCGCAGCAGGCAGAGATAGTCTTTGGTGGCAATCGAGCCTGCTACTCGCCGAAGAAAGACCGGCTCCATCTGCCGACATATGAGAGCTTCTCTGCGCCTGAAGCCTACTACGCGACGGCGATTCACGAGCTGTCTCATCGCACTGGTCACGAGAGCCGCCTCGCGCGAGATCTCACTGTTGCGAAAGGTAGCCCTGGCTATGCTTTTGAAGAGCTGATTGCAAACATGTCGGCAGCGTTCGTTTGCAGCGTACTGGGCATCAAACCTGACCTGGAGCACCACGCCAGCTACCTGGCCAGTTGGATGCGGCTGATTACCGACGACAAGCAGGCGTTCTTCCGGGCCTACCGTCTGGCTCAAGCCGCTGCCGACTTGCTGCTGGAAAATGCTGGTCTCAAAGAAGAACCTGCTGCCCCCGAAGCTCTCTAGTCGCTTCAGCCCTCACCGGCTCTGGTGAGGGCTTTCTTTTTGCTGCGCAAGGAGGGGCTGACGTGATTGGTTCTAATTTAAGGAGTACAACATGAGTACAAACATTGACGAACTCAAAGAGCTGCTGGCACGCATTGCTTTGGCGCTAGAAAGCCGAAATCAGCCATCGAAACGAGGCTTCTTCGACTACGGCATAACAATCTACTGCAACGTCGCCAAAGGCAACGGTGACGGATGGTACAGCTTAGTAGATAACGTTGCGATGACGCAAAAGCCAGTCTTTCGCGGGGAGCTAGTCAGCATTGGCTTTCCTACGCTGGCGCGACGCGGGCAAGACGTGCGAAAGTTTCATCTGGTGATGAGCGCAGACGGCAGCACCGTGACTTTTGAGTCGGGCCACGATTGCTTCTTCAGCAAAACACTCCTGGCTGCTTTTGCTCTGTCATCGCCTGAAACGCTATCGAAGCCGATTCAGATGACCACCTACATCAAGACGTTAAACACAGGCGATCAAACGCTGGCTGTTTCGCTGCGTGACCACAGCGGTAACCGTTTGCAGAGCGATTGGACAAATGATGACGACTGGAAGGCCATTGCAATGGCTGCTATTTGCAATGTGAATGACGCTGTTGCCAGTCGCCAGTAGCCTCTTGTGCAGCAGCGCTCAACCAACCCTCATCCGGTTTCGGATGAGGGTTTTCTTTTGCTGCGCAAGGAGGGACTGACGTTTACTCAAACAACTGATGGAAAGCCCTACACTTCGAGCGCGTCAGCTTCTCGAATCGATGACAACAAAAACACAAATGGATGGCGCAGCAGCAGCTTTGGCAACCGGTATTGCCAACCATACAATCACTGCCGTGGCGATCTCCCGAGAGTTACTCAGACAGTATTCCAGCAATGCCTTCATAGCTGGAATGGCAGACGCAATACGCTTCGCCTATCCAGAATGTGCCAGGCAGATCGACCTGACCTTTCCCGACCTAGAGCGCTGGGCTTCCTGTCTGCCATGTGAAGCGGAATTGGCTCAAAGCGGCAGGGTTGAAGGCTTTGTCTTTGACTTGTTGAAACGGTGCGCTGCCGAAGAACTGACTGCGGTATGGGGCCGCATGATCTACCCATACATACAGCTAATCGCCCCAACTGCTCCGTAGAGATGACGGCCCAACCTCCCCTCACCGGCTCTGGTGAGGGCTTTCTTCTTGCTTTGCAAGGAGGGGATGAACAGGGCTCCGCCAGTGGAGTCTACAACGGGATAAAGATCATGAGCCGCCACTATATTGAACACAACGACACCCACGGAATAACGGTCGGGTGGGATCGCCCGCTCGGTACATTCTTCGCTCAAGTCGAGTTGTTAGGAGCAGCCGATGACCAGGCGCTATTGCTCGATATAGGGAGTCCCTTCGACTGCTTGTATACCCAGATAGACCGGTTTCATGAAGCTTTCGTACAACATCTGCACAACCTTGGAATCGACGACTTCGAGCTTAGCCAGGCGCAGTTGCTCAAATTGCTAGATGATCAAAACGGCATCGGCAACTAGCACTATCACCCTGTTCTCCCCACTAGAGCGCTCTAGTGGGGAGTTTCTTTTGCTTCGCATGGAGGGACTGAAGTGATTTGGTAACTGTGATGAAATTTGCTCAACAACTAGCCGCCGCCGAGCGCCGAATGCAAGAAGCGGGTGACTTTGACGCCCGCTGGGTTCAAGTCAGGGCAGAACTACCAGAAGGCTTTTCTATCAGTCGATTAGCTGACGGGCAAGCCAGACTTAGCTACAGCAAGTGGGTGCCGGACGCTGGCGGGGGTCGTCTGTTCGTGACCACCCCTGTCGTTGAGTGCATTGAGTGGGCTGTTCAAGTGCTCGGGATGCTGTGCTTCTGCAAAGTTCTGAGGCTCAAGGGCTTGCCCCTGACACTAGCGGTACAGATCTTTCGCGTTTGTGAACCGCTGAAGGGCTAACTCCTGTGAAATAGCGGCTCCTCCCATCTAGCAACTAGATGGGAGCTTTCTCTTTTGCTTTGCAAAGGGGGGCTGAAGTTTTTTGGCAACTGTGATGAAAGCGAAAGATATAGAAGCCACTTACACCGTTGCTTCGGTGACGGGTCGGCTGATAGGCGATATCGTCGGCTCTCCTGCGCTCGGGGCTCAGATCGTGAGCAGCCTGCTATCAGCAGATGAGAGTCCGAGTGAGCGGAACATTCAGCAGCGCCTACGGGAAGCGCTGAGCAGTGGCAGTATTCAAGTCAAGGGTGTTGGCCCCAGAAGTATGCAGCGCCTGCAAAGTGCCCTGATGCTCGGCAAGGCACTGTACATAGAGGCCCCCTTAGTCGGCACAGTGGTTGACGATCCAGCGGTAGCGGGGCGGGCATTCCATGAGATCGCCTGGGAGCCCGTCGAGAAGCTTTCGGTGCTGGCGCTGGATGTCAAGCATCGCATTCTATCAACAAAGGTGATCTCAGTCGGGACAGCTACCGAGACCTGCGCTCATCCGCGAGACATCTTTCGGTGGCTGATTCAGGTGGGCGCAACTAGATGCGTCGTCGGCCACAACCACCCTTCTGGCAACGTGCATCCTAGCGACGAAGACCTCCAGCTAACAAAGCAGCTCCTCGATGCTGGTAAGGTGTTGGGCATTCCGATGCTAGACCACCTGGTCGTCTCCGGCGGCGAGTATATCTCTATTCGCGAGACCACTGGTCTGTGGGTAGGGTCTGACTAGCGAACGACAACTATGTTCAGAGAGCCGAACGTCAGCCATCAGGCACGTTTGGTTCTCTGAACTTTAATTTTTCAGAAGTAACGGCTCACTTTTGGTTGCTTAAGTATCATTAAAAACATTGTGACTGAGCAAGGCTATGAGAGACGTAGACCCATCATTGGCAGGGATGCAGAGCTGCATCAGTACGCCACCAGCGATTTATCGGTAGAAGAGCAGCTAGCAGGCGGTGCCAGCGTCGATGATCTAGTGGCGGCGGGTGTTTTGTACGATGCCTAC
>JAAUPS010000236.1 GCA_012033015.1 Phormidesmis sp. RL_2_1 | reverse complement strand
CGCCCTAGCCAAAACCAGCTCGTGTTTATTGGTCACCAGCTAAATCCACTACAGCTCCACCAGCAGCTCAACAATTGTTTAACCAGTCAACCCGTTTCTCTGCTCAGCGTTTGATTCTCAGCCAAGCTTGAGGATTTTCTTTCGATATTTTGCACACACAAGACTCTTTAAGGCAAGGCATTCCATGACTGTATTGATAGCTTCTAGCTCTGTTTCTCTAGAGCCTTTATCTCCGTCTATCTCCGAAACCGAACCCGTTGCGCACAAACCCAGTGTCTCAGATGCAGAGATGCGGCAAGCTGTACGAACCTTACTCATTGGTTTAGGAGAAGACCCTGATAGAGAAGGACTTGTAGATACACCCAAACGGGTAGTTAATGCGCTCAAGTTTTTGACCTCTGGCTACCATCAGTCCTTAGAAGACTTACTCAATGGTGCCGTCTTTCACGAAGAGGCCCGTGAAATGGTGATGGTCAAAGATATTGATCTGTTTAGCTCCTGCGAGCATCACATATTGCCGATTTTAGGGAAAGCGCATGTCGCATACATTCCTGATGGCAAGGTGATCGGGCTTTCTAAAATTGCTCGCATTTGCGAAATGTATGGTCGCCGTTTGCAGGTTCAAGAACGGCTGACCGCTGATATTGCCAAAGCAATTGAGGAAGTCCTTCAACCTAAAGGCGTGGCCGTGATTGTAGAGGCTTCTCACATGTGTATGGTCATGCGCGGCGTACAAAAGCCCGGTGCCTGGACGGTCACTCACTCAATGCGCGGTGTGTTTGAAAGCGATGCCAAAATTCGTCAGGCGTTTATGAGCCTGATCTCTCACCGTTCTTCTTTTACTTGACTCTACCGGAAAAACATCATGAAAAATTCTCCAATCGATTCAACTTCGAGCGTTCTATCTCCAGACATTGGTTCTCTCTCTATTGATGACAACCGATTGCCAGTCACGATTATCACCGGCTTTTTGGGCAGTGGTAAAACCACTTTGCTCAACCACATTTTAGAGACCTTTGAAGACTTTAAAGTAGCGGTGCTGGTGAATGAGTTTGGCGATATCAATATCGATAGCCAGTTTATCGTTCAGCTCGATCAAGACATGATTGAGCTGACCAACGGCTGCATTTGTTGCAGCATTAATGATGACCTGCGCGATGCGGTGCATCGGGTGCTAGGCCGCCGCGACCGCATTGACTATCTGGTAGTTGAAACCACAGGCGTTGCCGATCCGCTGCCAGTTACCCTTACTTTTTTAGGTACGGAATTGCGCGATATGACCCGGCTCGACTCGATTTTGACCCTGGTAGATGCAGAGACGTTTGCGCCCGATATTTTTGACTCTCAAGCCGCCTACAGCCAAATAGCCTATGGCGATATTATTGTGCTGAATAAAACAGATCTGGTGAGTAATGAGCGCTTAGAAGAGCTAGAGGAAGGCATTCGCAGCATTAAAACGGGTGCCAGAATTTTGCGGGCTGAACAGGGAAAAGTGCCGTTACCGCTGATTATCGATATCAAAATAGGAGAAACGGGAGCCTACCAGGAGAAAGCGGCTGAGGCGATCGCTGCCCAAGCCCACAATGAGCAACGCAGCCACCACGCAGAGCCGCATCACGACCACTCAGGACACGAGCACCACGAGCACTCAGGACACGAGCATCACGAGCATTCGGATCATCTAGAAAATGATGGTTTTATGTCCGTTTCTTTTCAGAGCGATCGCCCCTTCACCCTCAAACAATTCCAACAGTTTCTAGATAATCACCTGCCCGAAAATATCTTTCGTGCCAAAGGTGTTCTCTGGTTTCAAGAAAGCCCAGCCAGACATTTCTTTCAGCTCACAGGTAAGCGATTTCAGCTTGAAGATAGTGAATGGTCAGGCCCTCCCGGCAACCAGCTCGTGTTCATTGGGCGTAACTTAGAAAAGGACGCTATCACACAACTGTTAGAAGATTGCTTAGTGCCTGTCTCTCTACCGGTATAGCGGCTCATGCTATGGGCTCTCAGTTTCTAACTGCCCAGTGCAGGGAGCGCAGAGCCCAAAAAACTCCAGGGTATGGTAAAAAATCTGGAAGTGAGATGATTGGCCCAGTTTTTCTTCTAAAGACTGCACGGGACAGTCTTCAACCGGAACGGAGGTGCCACAGTTAAGGCAGGTCAGGTAGTGGCTGTCGTCAGAGGTAAGGCCGTATGCCCACTCGCCATTGGGTAAAGCTCTGGCCTGAGTGAGTCCTTTTACCTGGAGCGATCGCAGTGACCGATAAACCGTCGCCAGTCCAATCGGCTGAGCCCGAGCTTTCAGCCGCTGGTGGATAGTCTGAGCCGTCAGTGTCTCATCTGCCTGCTCTAATAAAAGATGAATTTGCCTTTGGGCACGGGTTAAGCGGGGAGTGTGAGAAGAAGCGGTTTTCATATTAAAGATGCCTGCTCATGACGAAGAATGTAACGACTTGTTTAGCCTTGCACCCGCGTAGAACAGATGGGCGCACGTGGTATATAAACTAACAATGATTATCATTCTCATTTTAATGTGTGAGGCCATTAATGTCATCTAAAACGTCACCGACGCTCAATCTCCGGCATCGGCCCCGACGGCTCAGGCGTACAGACGGGCTCCGCCGAATGGTGCAGGAATCTCATTTGACAGTAAACGATCTGATCTATCCGGTATTTGTCAGGGAGGGGAGCAACCTAAAGGAAAAAATTGAGTCCATGCCGGGCTGTGATCGCTATTCTTTAGATCTACTGCTGCCGGAAGTTGCCGCTGCCGCTGAGCTAGGGATACCAGCGATCGCCCTCTTCCCACTCATCCCCTACGACCAAAAAGACAACGCTGGCACCGAAAGCTATAACCCCAGGGGGCTCGTCCCTCGTGCCATCCGGGCCATCAAACAGGCCGTGCCTAACATGGTCATCATTACCGATGTCGCGCTCGATCCCTACAGCACCGAAGGTCACGACGGCATTGTTCAAGACGGTCAAATTCTCAATGATGAAACGGTCGCTGTGCTCGTCAAACAGGCCCTGTGCCAGGCAGAAGCGGGCGCTAATTTGGTCGCCCCTTCCGACATGATGGACGGTCGCGTGGGAGCCATTCGCGCTGCCCTCGACGCTGAAGGCTGGATCAACGTCGGCATTCTGGCCTATTCTGCCAAATATGCCTCGGCTTACTATGGCCCTTTCCGCGATGCTCTAAGCTCTGCCCCTAAGTTTGGCGATAAAAAGACCTACCAAATGGATCCTGCCAATGGCAAAGAAGCCCTCAAAGAAGTCGCTCTCGATATTGCTGAAGGGGCCGATATTGTCATGGTAAAACCGGCGATCGCTTATATGGATATCATTTATCAGATTCGGCAGCAAACGCATATGCCGATTGCCGCTTACAACGTGAGTGGTGAATATGCAATGATCAAAGCTGCTGCTCAACGGGGCTGGATTGACGAGAAAAAGATTGTTTTGGAAACGCTTACGGGCCTCAAACGAGCAGGTGCTGATTTGATTTTGACCTATTTTGCCAAAGACGTTGCTCACTGGCTAAAAGGCTGAATCTTTTGTAGTCTTTCCAAGCGATTCAGCCAGTTTTTAGACGAGTTTAATTTCACAACAATTTTATCACCCGCTTGCAATCACATATCAGGACTTTGTTCTTATGGCCATAGCCGGGCTGGTTCAAAGTCAGGTGACACTTTAGGGCGTTCAGAGCGTCTCAATGCGTACCGTTAGTCCCGATTACTACGTAAATTCGTTGAGCGATTAGGAAGAATTCAAATTCCCTCAGAAAATATAGTACAAATAAACTTACCTAAAAGCCTTTCTGTATAAAGCTTTTAGACGTGCCCGTGCCAAAGAGAAACGGGCTTTCAACCGCTTTTCCTTCGACACCTGCGCTTTAAGCTGCTCTATGGAGCCCATAACCCAGATCATATATAGCCTTCGTTACTGTTTTCACTAAATTGGACGGCTTAGCCTATGTTGTTGCATGACTGCTAAACAAAGGCCAACCTAGAGAAGGGAGCTTTGGCTGGCTGACGGGCGGTAGATCTTTTCGATCAGGCTCCAGGCTCTGTGAGCCGCTGCTATGGTGCCGCTTGCTTGAAAATGCTGCGCGGCCTGCTGAAGATTAAAAATGGCGCTCTCTTGGTTGCCCATCTGAGCGTAAATGATACCCCGGTTGAAGTATGCTTGAGCGTTTTGTTGATCTTGCTCAATCACCCGGCTAAAGTCTTGTAAAGCGGGTAGAAAGTTGTGGCTGCGGTGGTAGGCGCAGCCACGATTGAAATAGGCCCACAGATCGGTTGGGCTTTGACTGATGGCGGTGTCTAAGTCGGTAATGGCGGCGGTATAGTTGGCCAAAAGCATGTGAGAAATGCCGCGATCACGATGTATGCTGGCCTGATCTTTAAGCTCTGACGATTTTTCTAAAGCTTTGGTATAGTGAGTGACTGCCTGCCCGTACTGACCTAGCGCCACTTGGGTCAAACCCAGGTTGTAATAGGCGCGGTAATCATCAGGATCGCGCTGAAGCAGCTGTTGGTAGCTGTTGATCGCGCTGTCGTATTGGCCTAAGCTGTGATAGGCCAGCCCTATATTTAGTAGTGCTTCAACCTGGTTAGGATTAAAGGATAAGGCCCGAGTGCAGTCTTCTAAGGCTGCCTGGAAGCGCTCCATTTTTAGGTAGGTTAAGCAGCGATCACTGTAGGCCAGCTCGGGTTCAGAATCAATTGCTTGGGTGAACTGATCGATGGCATGGATGTAGTCACCAGCGGCAAAGGCGGTGGCCCCTGTCTGTAGCACACTGCTGAGTGGACTCGCCTGGGCAAGGGGACAGAGGCATAGCCAGAAAGCAAAGATGAATACAATGGCGCGAATGGTTTTTATAGCGCTTTGGTATTTTCTATAGAGCAGCAATAGAACAGCAGCCCGCCTCTGAGACGGGCCAACTGTAGGGCGCAATTGCTGATTACCAACCACTTTCTGCTTGATTGTTAACATAAGCGGCAACATCAGCAATTTGAGCAGCAGTAAGGCGGTCCTTGAAGGCGGGCATGGCGTTTTTTGCCATTGGTCACCTGGTAGACAATCGCATCGACGGCATGTTCAGTACCATAGTTGGCCAGGTACTGCTCTAGAGCGTCTTTCTTGAGCGTCTTGTTGGACATGATGGCGTTGCCGCCGCCAACGTGACAGGCAGCGCAGTTGGTGGCAAATACCTGCCCGCCTTGGGCCATATCTGCGGCGATCGCCGAGGGAGTGAGAGCTAGTAGGATGGCGGTGGCGATCATCAGAACAGTTGTAGTCAGAGCTTTCATTAGTGAATAGAATCCTCTCGAAGAGCAAGCGTCTTCATTATTGGGACGCTTCGCCGATCAAGTCAAAAGACAGTCTGTCGGACATCACAATCTCGCAATAGTTTCGAGCTTGGTAGTCCTAAAACGGTAATTATTTACCTTATTTCACGACAAATACTGTAGACATTAGCCCAGCATTAGCCAAATAATCGTCTGAGCAAGGCAACTCGCGATATCACGAAGTAGTCTAATAACAGAACAACAACCAAAGAAAGTCCCATCAATGGCAAGATTAGCCCAAGGATGGCGATAACTGCTACCGGGATACGCCAGTCTTGGACATAAGCTGGCATGGCCGGTGCGCCCATCAACCCAGAACCTTTCGGCCTTCTTTGCCACCACATCACAGTGCCTGTCACAGCAAGTAAAATTGTGATGAGTGCAGCGAATAGCATGACTAGCTGATTGGCGATGCCAAAGTATTTACCCATGTGAATCGATACACCTAGCTCTACGGCTTTGGGTACAATGCCATAGTCTTTCCATCCGACGCTCGTCAGCACTTCGCCGCTGTATTGATCGATGTGTATGGTGACTTCCTGCTTCGGATCATTGGGAAAAGCCGATGCTGTGTACACACCAGTTTCATCTGTAGGAAAAGCGATGTTAAATCCTGGCGGTGCCCCGGCGGTAATCGCAGTAGCAACCACTTTGTTGAAGACCTCAGGCACACGGCTGGAAACATTGTTATCATCGTCAGCACTATGGTCGCCAGCGCTATGGTCAACCACTAGGCTAGCGGCTGGTATAGTTGACTGTGGCATAGGCATCTGCTCTGCGGCCCAGGGGACAAAGAGACTGCCCTGCTGATTGAGTGAGCCAGTGACCATCGTAGACTGAGGCACGTTGTCCCACATTTCATCTGGAAATCGTCCCCACACTTGTGCAAAAGTATCACCCCAAAATCCTGTCCAAGGCAGGCCAGTAATCAACAAGAAGCCAATAAGCAGGACACCATAAAAGCCAGGAACCGCATGCAAGTCACGCCAAAAAATGCGTTTGTTCTTGCTCCATAGCCGAGGAATTAATGTACCCATGACGGTGATGCTTTTACGAGGAAACCATAGATAGATGCCAGAAACCAGTAGGACGATAGACCAACTGGCCGCAAGTTCTATAAGGTAGTCGCCCCAGTCGCCGATAAGTAGGGTTCCGTGAATTTTTCGGCGATCGCCTGAAGATTGCGTTCTTCATCGCGTACTCCCAGCAGCTTTCCTCGGTGCGGATCAACAAACACTTCCAAACTACGGGAGTCGGGAGTCGTCAAGATGATTTCGGCGCTCCGCTCCGCTCGCTCGTTGGGAAGGAACTGGGTGACTGTAGCGTTGGGGTAAGCCGACTGGGCAACCTGCACTTGTTCCGTATAGGGCAGCAGGGCGTTGCTAGGCTGCACAAACATCAAGTCATGATACATAGCCGTATCTAACTGTGGCTTGAAGAGATAGATGATACCCGTAGTGCCCAGTATCAGCATGAAAGGAACGACAAACAGTCCTGCGTAGAAATGCCAGCGCCACACCGTTCTATAAAAGCGATTGCTGGGCGACTTCATCGCTAGCACTCCGGTCAACAGGTTGGTTAATCTCACTGATGGTCATGCTTAGCTCCAAAACAAGCACAAATTTCAGTATGCTTTCGGTCTTTTGAGATGTCAAAAGACGGCTTGTCATGCAAACCAATTGAGAATTTATATGACCTCGCCTGACCTGATGCTTTTCATCTGACGCCTGCTTAGGGCATTGTCAAGTTAGCTAGATTTGGCTGGAAGCCGCTGATTTTGGGAAGCTGCATCCATGAATAACCCTTACCGTGGCCATCGCTTGCCAGCCGAAATCATCAGCTACTGTGTGTGGCTGTACCATACGTTTCCATTAAGCTTCCGAGACATCGAAAAAATGATGCTCTATCGAGGCATCACGGTGACCTACGAAGCGATCAGGAGATGGTGTCTCAAATTTGCTCAGGGCTATGCCAATCAGATTCGTAAGCAGAGGCCAAAGCCTGGTGATAAGTGGCATATAGACGAAGTGGTCATCAAAATAAAAGGTGAGCAGTTTTACTTGTGGCGTGCCGTTGATCAGCATGGCGTCGTGCTCGATATCCTGATGCAGCGCCGTCGCAACACAGCGCCTGGGTACAGGTTCTTCCGCAAGCTACTCAAATCAACCGGCTTTGCACCCAGAGTCATCATCACCGATAAGCTCAAAAGCTGCGGTGCGACCCCGCGTCGCTTTGCGGCGCTAGGGAACGCGCACCAAGAGGATGGAGCTGCGAAGAAAGACAATGGCACACGCTACATATAGCGTCTACCTCTGACGGGGTGACACAATGCCCGAAATCCTTTGAATAGGAGGGATGAGCAGTGTGTAGGCAAAAAAAGATAGGCTAGTTTTGTGAACCAAACCTATCGATACCTATGATACCGTCAATCTACCAAACCCATATAGAGAAGCAGCTAAGCGCCCGCCAGGCCCTGTTGCTCTCGTTGTTAGTCACCGT
>JAAUPS010000235.1 GCA_012033015.1 Phormidesmis sp. RL_2_1 | reverse complement strand
TCGCTAGAAGCCTTGACGAGCGCGGTGAGACCCTGCGTTGCTTGGCGCGCTAAGGAATGCTCACCAAGATAAAGTCAGAATGCATCCTTACTTTGCTATATTTCTTCATCTAGGCAAGGCTAGTCGGTTCTCCTCGGATAACCTTGAAAACATCTATTACGAGCCGCTGTCGTACCTGGGTCAACCGAATCCCCTTAAATTCTCTCTTTTGCATTTTCAAGAGATAGCCCTCGATACACTTTTCAAATTGAACATAGTGCTCGGCTAAGTGGCCATTGTACCTTTCTTGGCCGCAGGTTTCTGATAATGGAAATGGAAAGTGCTTATTCTCTCTGAGAACTTTAATCGCTTCTCGAATGGCTGCAATTTCATTTGCTCCTTGAGAAGGTTTTTCTTGGGTCGTTTTTGAATTAGCCTTGCCGACAGAAGTCTCTTTGATTAACAAAATCAGCTTGCACACTACAATAAACATAGTGCTCAAATCAGCAAATTGCGTGATGCGATTAGGATACAGGCAGCGTAAAAGCTGATCGTTAGACTGCCAGCTATTAGAGGCCGTTTCCTTAGGGATAAATCTATCCAATATAATAGACTCAGAGTCGGTACCAAGCGGCCACCGGCTTTGGTCTGTATTCCGTTGGGTACCATCAGAAGAAACCGCATAGCAATGATCAAACATTCTGAGTGATTTGGTACGAATCACCCTGATTAGCTCATCATCGGTTGTGTACTTTTGGCACAGTAACAACATTCCCTTGGCAAATAGCAAGAATGCAGACTGCATTCCAAAAAGATAGATAGAGCTGGCTTCATCACGACCTCGTTCTTTGAGCAATGAAACATCTAAAGTGGCAACATGGCTCGGCGCTTGGTAGCCCTGCTGGCGGGCTTGAGATTCATTTTGTAAAAGCTCTTGGATCAAGGGAATCACCTCTACCAAAGTGCTGCCATACTTTTCATAGTATTTTGAACTTTCTGTCGGACGACGGATATTCTCGTCTTCATCGTCAGCCGGACTTTCTGTCGGAGGAAGGATATTCTCGTCTTCATCGTCAGCCGGATTTTCAGTCAAAGAAGACTTTGGGGCGTAATAATACGGCGTTATTTGACCACCACCATCTTTAATTTGTTGATAGCAGACTTTACCGGTAGCCGAGTAGCAAATGCTGGCATGTTCTATCAAACGATGGGCCCAATCTAAGCACTCTTCACAGCTAAAATCTTTTTGGGCGAAGCTCTCTGGTTTACTCAGGTAAGCCAGCATAATGTAGCACCAGCTTTGATAGGCTGTCCATTGGGCGTATAGCGCCGGATCACCATCTCTAGCCGCGTAGATTCTGGCTTTTTCAAGCAGCTTTACCGGCGCTAAGAGCGTTTCCCAACGCTCCATCTTATGCATGTAATTAGAGAAAAAGATGTATAGTTTTGCTCTATGCGCATAAATACGAGAAAGCAGATAAAACTGTGGGTGCAAATTACTCTGCGGCAATTCATCTAGCTTCTCGTATTTGTTGAGTCTCTCTTGTAAACGAGTCTCCGCTTCCTCTAGTTTTTCTTCGGCTTTGCGAACGGCCACGTAGCGATCTGGATACTTGGTAATCGGATCTTTGAGATCACCCAAGTAGTAGTAGCGAAACCAGCATAGATGGTAGCGGGTTTGGAGTAAGTCACTAAACTGATTTTCAGGGCCACCTTCAAAGTATGGGCGGATCACTTCTAAGTATTGTCTTGCAATATGCAGGAGCCCTTCTTTAAGATTAGCCTCTGCGATTGAAAGTTGAGCATCTAAGGCCACAACACTCCAACATTTACCCGGAATTAGTTCTTCAAACTGATAACCTTGCTTACGGGTTCGATATTTCTGGTTAAAAATCGTAGATTCTAACTTGCCTTCCATGGCTCTGAGCGAAAAAGGATAATGCGATAGGCATTCTTTGGCCTGTCTCAAGGCCAGCATTTCCTCAACTCGATTACAAAGCTGCGTAATGTAGTCGCTTGCGCTGACAGTCGGTTGGTTTGCAAGTATTTGTTTGATTAATTTTAAGCGGGCGTGCAGGGCAGCTTTGGCGGTTGTTTCTAACCAATCAAAGCCACAAAAGTCGGCGCTAGCCACTTCAGCTTTGGCCGAGACCGCCTCCAATGTCTCGCCTGACGCTAGCGCCCGATCAATATCGTCACTCTTATAGAGTCTGACTACGCAGTGAGACCACACCGGGCTACCGGGCGAACTGCCCATCAATTCATCATTGCAGTGAATGCCATCGGCAATGGGGGTATATCCGTTTAGTGCAGGAATATCCCAAAAAAGTACTCGGTTAATTGCCGAGGTAATATGAGAGGTGGGACAGCCGATACCTGTCACTTCTTCAGAAAAATTGAGTCGCTGCTGACCGAATATTTCAGTGGTAGTGGTCAGCCCCTCAAATCGGGTTTGGTAGTCTTTGGGCAGTTTGATATAGAAGTGAACCTTTACCCGATAGGCAACTTGCCTTTCCAGCCCCTGAACGCTGTCATCGCCCTTACTATCTTGCAACAGCAAAGCATTTAGCAACCCAAAGGGCTTATAGTCTCTATCTTCAGCCCGCTGTTTAATATGTAGGGGTAGGGGTTTGATCCGCTCAATGTCAAAATATTTAATATAGATGGGAAACTCGTCTGTGATTAGCTCGTTATCAATCACAGAATGAATCAGGCGTTTCACGAAGTCGGTGGGTAGGTAGCGCAGGACACGATCTTCCTCGGAGGTTGTATCAACCGGTTGGGGAAAATTATTGGCTTGCTCCAAGCCTGCTTGGAGCGCAATTCGATCAATTTCGCGCTCTACTCTCTTGGTAAAGTCAGCATTGTGCTCATTTTTTTCTTGGATACTTAATCCTTTAAGGTAAGGCTTGATGTATTGGGCAATCTCTCTGCTAATAAAATCTTGCCGGGTATCTTCTGACGCTTCTAGGGTTTCTGCCAAACTTCTAGAAGACCCCTCACCCAACTGTCTCAGAAAATAGCGATAGAGCAGGCGGCTGCTTTCCTTGGTGTAGTGAATGGTTCGATCTGTCGCTTTTTCTAAGATTTGGTTGAGCAGATCTTCACCTGGATGCATGGGCAAATCAAGGTGCGATCGCTCATCAGGCGACAGTTCAAAAAATAATTGCAGTGCCCTTAGTTTTTCTGATCGCGTAATGATTTGCGAGCCGGGAGGTGCATCCGTCAAAGACTGCTGCTCTTGCTGGTAGTCTTGCAGGGCTGACAAAATACTAACCAGCCTTGATAAGGTTAATCCAGGGACAGGGGGCGGCTGCTTGCTTTTTTCTCGGTAAGCAGAAAACTCATCATATAAAACAGAGCGGAGTACTCGGCGAATAAAGATGCGATTATCCGAGACTCCCCATTGCTTCGCAAGACTCGTTTCATTGGGGGTCAGAGACTTGCCCGACATCGACAGATCGCTCTTGGCTAATAGGTAGCGGTATACCTTGCAATCGCGATTTTGGTCTTCATCATCCCGCTGCTTCCGACCTAGGGCACTCGCGTCTTTACTCATACTTCGTTTAACGTCTCAATGTTGTATTTTCCCTAATGGCTCGCCTTGTAGGTGCAATCACCCCAGTCCCGATGGCGATAGGCAGACAATGGGATTCGCCCTGCTCTATTCGCCCTGTTCTATTCGCCCTGCTCTATTCGCCTTTCAGTTTAGCTCACAAAATAAAAGTACAATTTGTACTTTCGCCCATTTAAAATCAATGGTGCTAGACTACAGACATAGGTTTTTATCGCGACAGCTCATACGCCTTTTATATAGATGAATTTTCGGTGTAGGAATTCTGCAAAAAAGTAGGCAAATCACTGAAAAAACGGCAAACATCAAAAAAAATGTATACAAAGGCACGGAAAGAGTACCGTACAAAAAGTATCATCAGCATATACATAAAGAACTAAATTCTCAATGCTTAACGAATTTTTCCATACCCCCAACAATTTAGAGGTTTGGTTTTTATCATGCATGAATACAGATATGTCAACTATCCGCAACTGGTCAAAGATCGTCCCGAAAATTTTGGCTTGATTCTATTTTACGACCCTAAAACCGCCACAGACATTGCTGAAAAGCCTGTAGGGCGGTTTGACGAAACGCTAGAAAAGTCCCCAGCCTTTGATGATGTCATTTGGATGAGACTGCCTGGCACGTTTGGGTTGATGACAGCCAGTCAGCTACAAATTCTGATTACGGAGGGGTTTGGCACGCTGTCTGTCAATACCTCTATTGAGCGAAACAAACTGCAAAAATGCAAATCCAATCTGGTACTAGCTACTTAGAAGCCGTCCATCCAGAAGATTTGGAGCGCATTCATCGCTGGTGTTATCGCGTGTTTCATTCGTTTTGAGAGGTTCTAACAGGTTCTGATAGGTTCTGATAGGTTCTGCAGACTGTTAAACCAAGACTATCTAGCAACAATCTGCTCTGACAGATGCGATTTCTGCAGGCGGGACTAAGTAGGGCTAGGCCCGTTTTAGCCGCCTGCTTTTTAGCATGAAGTCTTTTTAGCATGAAGTCTTTTTAGCACTAGCAGCTTTGCGAATAACAAGGCGGCAAACGGCAAGGCTATTCATTCACGATTCTTTCTATACTTTTAGGAGAGTTTAAAAATGGCACCCACCCTGTCTAATCGCGGTAAAAATCAGCCTGTTCCAGGAGCTAAAAATTTTAGTCGTTGGATGGTCGTCGTGTTGACGCTTTTGTTGACATTAGCCTTGACTATAGGCGCGATCGCACTCCTTTACAACACCCATATAGACGGGCAACAGCGCACTGAATTCGCTGCGCAGCAACAGCAGCAGCAAATTGAAAAACTCTCTTGGTTCAAGCTTAACGAAGCTGAAACGGCACTGGTGAATCATCACCATTTAGACTGTATTCAAATACTTGCTGAGGTGCCTGAAACCTATAGCCTTTACCCTCGGATCGAGTATCTACAGGAAGAATGCTATACCCCTTTAGCCTCAGGTTGGCTGGCTGAGGCTAAAAAGTTAGCCCGCGAAGGTCATCTCAAAGATGCGATCGCCCAAGCCAGCAAAATATCCGGCGGTCATCTCCAAGCCCAAGCGCAGCATTACATTCAAGATTGGTCACAGCAAATGCTCGATTTGGCCAGCAAATCTTACGGCGGCGAAACTCACGATGAATTTCAAGAAGCAATCACTATTGCTAGGGCCGTGCCTCAAAACAGCCCGCTCTATGAAACCAGTCAGAACCTTCTTAAACAGTGGCAGCAAGAATGGTCCGACAACGAACGCTACGCCACAATGGCCCAAAAAGCGTTCGATCAAGGCGACATTCAAGCCGCCGTCCGCGCCGCTCAATCCATCAGTCTGCACCCTGCTTGGGTAACTCAGCGGAACCATTGGTTAATCCGCGCTAATGACACCGAACAAGCGTTTGAAAAGATTGTTCAACAGGCCAACAGCCTGTTTGATCAAGAGAAGTTTTCCCAAGCTGCGCAGGTAATCCGACAACTCCCTGATGCCGATCCGTGGCATCTTAAAAAAACGGAACTCTTGACCCAGATAGAAGCGCAGCATCAGAGCCATGATTGGTCATCTGTAGTGATTCCTATTATTGGTGCTCTGGTGGTGGGCGTTATGGTCAAACGCATTTTTTAGCCTGTTTGATCTCATTGAAATAGGCTGGAGACAAGCTATAGCCTGTCTCCAGCTTTATCCTATCTATCGTTGCCCAAGAGGCTATGAGTGTGTTGGCCTATCGAAAGCGAAACCGAGTGTAGGTGCTAGATTCTCCCGCTGGATTCGTTACCGTTGTGCTGCCACCTGTTGTTACACGGTGATAGGTTTCACCGTTGACTGTCGTCGTTGCCTCACCGCTATAGCCCAGCTCTGGATCATAGCTCGCGTGACCTTCCGTTTGCCATAGGGCGCTGTTCCCTTCAGGCCCTACGGCTGCACCTGTGCGGTTATAGGTGGCATTGCCTTGGCCATCGGTTTGCACAACTGTGCGATTGACAGCCGCACCATGATCAGGCCCGATCACGCCACTGCGACGAATCACAGTGCGCTGAGCACTAGCAGGCAATGCCGTGGTGGCCAAAAACAAAGCACAGCAAGCCGTCATTACAGGTTTGATTTTCATGATAGTTTTCCTGGGATATGGTGGATAAAGTTGAGGTCGTGAATAAAGCTGCAACTGAACTAACGATTGAGGAATTCACGCCACTGGGCTTGGACATTTTGACGCAGGGTAGTGCGCTGCTCAGGGGTTAAAATGCCTTGCAAATCTGCTCGGGAATTTTGTAAAACATTGCGGATTTCCTGACGTTGTTCAGTGGTGATATCCATTGCTGCAAGCGTCTCTCGAATATTTGCGCCTTCAACGACAATCGCCAAAAGCTGTGTTTTTTGCTCGGGGGTAAGAATTGTCTCTATTTGCCCACGGGTAGATTGTCGCAAACTGCTGAGCTGTTGCTGCTGTTGTTCAGTCAGCGCCAAGTCTTCTAATAGGGCTTGAACGACTGGGAGCTGGGCGATCGCGGGCTGGGCGGTAGAAGTCTGGGCGATCGCGGGCTGGGCGATCGCAGGCTGGGCTTTTGCAGCCTGGGCTTTTGCCGCTGGCTGAAGGGTGATCAACGTTGCGGCGCTGCCGAGTAGCAGCATTGTGCCGACGCCTAGCAGTGAGGTGGCTTTACGTTTCATAGTTTGAGTCTCCTTAGTATTAAATTAGGGTTATCAGCGTGAACAGTGTTTGTTCGAGGCTGCTTCCATGGTGCTGATTTTATAAATAGGGCGACAGCGATCGCCTGAGTCGATCGTCCTCAAAGCCTAGGGACTAAAGTCCTAGTTTGTGAGGCAAAGCCATTGCTACACTGCGATTAAGAACCTGCGTAAACCGATATTTATGACGTCACTGAACCGCCTCAAAGATCCGTCGCTGCGTTTCCTCCTGTGGTTGGAGTGGATCTTGCTAGGTGTCAGCGCACTAGGAGAAATAAGACAGCAGCTTCAGCTTTTTGAAGTGCGATCGCCCCTCATCTCCCTCGCCTGTATCGCCTTGCTAGGGTTGTTGGGCCTGCGCCTACCCCAGACAAGCCTATCTGCCAAGCTTGCCTACATGGCGATTAACCTTTGCTTAGTGATGACAGCTTCAGTGGTCGGGCATATTCAGTTTTTTTTCTTGCTTTGCGTCGTGCTGATGCTGCGAAGCTGCCTGATTTTCAACCGTCAGGGACGTTGGCTAACGATGACGGCCATGTTTGTTGTATTTGTCGCCGTGCAAAACTATCGGATACAGACTTTCAACGGACGGTTTTTGGCCAATCGCTTTTCACAAGATCCTGATACCCTTACCAGACCGTTCCTTACAGGGGCGATTGTGTTGTTTTCTTTAGTCTTGATTTTCCTCCAAATGATGATCAACGCCTTGCTTGCAGAACGCCACAGTCGCCAGCAGCTCTCGCTAGCCAATGAGCAGCTTCGTCGTTATGCCCTGCAAGTAGAAGAGATTGCCACCTTACAGGAAAGAACTCGCATCGCTCGCGAAATTCACGATGCCCTAGGGCACTCCCTCACCGCCCTAAACTTAAATCTCAGCGCCGCTATAGGTCTATGGGAAAATGAAGACCTCAATGAAGCCAAAAGTTTGTTGAATACTGCCCAAGGACTTAGTCAATCGGCCCTCAATGATGTTCGCCAAGCGATTACAACCCTGCGTGCAGATTCTCTCAAAGGCAGACCTTTGGGCGATCTTATCCAAGGGCTAGTGGTGAAGCTACAGCACACTACAGGTCTGCAACCCCAAACGGTGGTTCAGATCGATACGGCGCTTAATGAACCCAAAAATAGCCACGTATCGCATTGTGCAAGAAGCGCTGACAAATATTACCAAG
>JAAUPS010000044.1 GCA_012033015.1 Phormidesmis sp. RL_2_1 | reverse complement strand
GCCTGCCGATAACGTTCGGATAGATAACGTTCGGATAGATAACGTTCGTCCATCGTTTTACACCTCGTAGGTCCCGCGATATTAAGCTTCCTGGTTTGGTCTTTTCAAAGGCTCTGGATTAATAGGACAAAGAATATGATTCATCGCTCGGAGCTGTTCTGATGTTCCAAGGCAAATCAAAAAATCATTGGGCTGGAGCTGAACGTCTGCGGTAGGCCCGATAATGAGATCTCCTTGATTTCGCCGGATAGCGACAATTAAAACCCCTGTGCGTGCTCTGAGCTGCGATTCTCTGAGAGTTTGGCCAATCTGAACGCAGACTAACGGATCGAGGCAGAATTCTTCCATGTAGTAGGTGTGAACTGAGGGGTCAGCGCTGGTGCGATCGCTCCCTGAAATAATTCCATCCATAAAATCCATGACCTGGGGGCGCAAAGCCGCCGCTGCCATCCGCTTGCCGCCGGTAATGTAGGGTGAAACCACAGCATCTGCGCCCACCCGCCGCAATTTTTCGATCGCTTCACTGCTGCTCGCTCGCGCGATGATCCGCACCTTGGGATTGAGCGTTCTTGCTGAGAGCACGGTGTATAGGTTTTCTGCATCAGAGGTCAATGCAGAGACCAAACATACCGCCGACTCAATTTTGAGCAAATGTAGGGTATTGTCCAAGGTGGCATCGCCCTGCACCGCCATAAAGCCCAATTCCTGGGCCTGTTGCACTGACGCTGCTTCAGCATCTACCACCACAAACGGAATATTTTGCAGGGAAAACTCTTCTGCAATTTGCCGTCCTGTTCTACCAAATCCACACAGAATATAATGCCTGGAGAGTTCTTGCATGAGTTTACGACGCTGATTTAGGCGTACGCCTTCTTGAAAATAGCCTTTGACAATCGCTTCTGTAAATCGATTGGCGATATATCCGACGGCCACAATGCCCAAAAAAATCAGTAGGGTGGTGAAAATTCGACCGCGATCGCCCAATGAGCGGACTTCTGAAAAGCCCACGGTAGTTAAGGTAATCACCGTCATGTAAAGGGCTTCTGCTAAGCGCCAACCCTCGATCAGCCAATACCAAAGGGTGCCGATCACAATGATGCCCATGAGCGCTAAGAGCCCGAGAAAAAGCTCCCGCTGCGTTTTGCGATACCTTTGTTGGAGGGCCGTATAGTAGCGGTCGTGAGCCTCTGGCTGGCGGTTGATGGGATCGGGCAAGCTGACAAGGCTCCTTATTCAATAAATGCTCGGTGCTGTCGCCGTACGGCGATGCGGGGGGCTGAGTCGAGTGAGTTAGGACACGAGTAAGTTAGGACAACAAGTCAAGGCTTCTAGCGATGACTATCTGTCCTCAACTCACTCGACAGAAGCTATATGAGATTAAATCTATCGCAGAAATCCCCATGGCAGAAATCAGCAACGCCTGTCAGAGAATTCTCAAAATGAGAATTCTAAGCGCTCAAGCTCTGACATACGACTCGAAAGCCAATATCATCGATTCTGCTGTGAAAGGGATAATTGAGCCGATAGGCTGAGCGACAGTTGGTGGGCAGATAAGACCAAGAGCCACCGCATAAAAATTTCTTTTGCCCTGATAATCGCCAAGCGCTGCCTGCTGTTGTATGGTCGAGATGGTCTAGATGAAAGTGGTGCCAGCCATCTAAACACCATTCCCACACATTGCCATGCATGTCATACAGGCCAAACAAATTGGGTGGGAAGCTGCCGACTTCTGTGGTTTTTTGCCGGTACTTGCCTTTTGGCCCTCGCCCGTAAGCATAATTGCCGTTATAGTTCACCAAATCTGGCGTAATTGTTTCACCAAAGTAAAATGGGGTTGTTGTTCCGGCGCGACAGGCATACTCCCATTGGGCACCGCTAGGGAGCTGATAGGCCCTGCCGGAGTGCTGCGATAGCCACTGACAAAACTCGACGGCATCTGCCCAAAATACGTTTTCAATGGGGCGATTGAGATCTTTGAGTTGTGCTTGAAGAGGTTGCGCTTGAAGGGGTTGAACGGATGAGCGATGGTTTTGGGCGGGTGTTGGCTCGGCTGTGTCAGGATCTGGGCCTGTTTGGGCCAGTAACTTTGCGGCCTGCCATTGCGATCGCGTCACGGCATATTTGCCCATCCAAAACTCAGGTACCGTGACCTCCTGCTGGGGCCTGTGCGCCTCATTTGCCCCTTCCTCACCGCTAGGGGCACCCATCATAAACTTACCACCTGGAATTTTGACCATTTCCAAGGTGACACCTTCGCCCAAATCTTCTATAAACATGGTCGCTTCAGCCAGCATTCTTTTAACCACATCGCCTCGGCTGTTAACTTTCACCGTTTCAAAGCGAAAGGTCGGATATTCACCCGGTTCAGGCGGCGGAGATTTCTCCCTAGCGTGCCACACTGACATTTGAATGTTGGCACCCAAAGCAGATTGCAAAGAAGGGCGAGGTGAGGTTTTGATCTGACTTCCAAGAATCTGTTGTTCGACGCATTCAACATCTTCATCTCGCAAACTCAACAGTCGCTGCAAAGCTTTTTAGATCTTGAATGGCTCTGGGCTGCAAGGGATAGGCGCATTCCTTTTCGGCTGCTAGGGCGGCGGCATATACGGCTAAATGTTTTTGTTTTTTTTGGTAGGGAGAGAGCATCTCTGCTTCAATCTTGGCCGCCTGCTTGGCCGAAAGCCCTAGCCGCTGCTGCCACTCGTTGAGGGTCGCTCTCCCGGCAGGGCCGATGCTGCCATCATAGATTCTCGCCTGCACCTGCTTGCGATAGCGCTGTTCATTATCGAC
The DNA here is from genome assembly GCA_012033015.1 of Phormidesmis sp. RL_2_1. Classification (GTDB taxonomy): domain Bacteria; phylum Cyanobacteriota; class Cyanobacteriia; order Phormidesmidales; family Phormidesmidaceae; genus Phormidesmis. The sequence goes on along the minus strand of JAAUPS010000044.1, from coordinate 23,727 downwards.
TAGGGCCTTAGCAATCACAATGTCATAGCCCTGCTGTCGGTTAAAAATGGCTGGTTCCATCGCCGGGGCTGCTACCTTCACCTGCGCGGCGACATACTCATGCAAATGCTGCGCCGAAATCACATGCTGACCATCTGGGGCAGCACCGCCGGTCTTGAGCCCTTCTACTAAGTACCGGGTATATACTGAAAGCGACTCACCTTCCTGCTCTAGGGCATAGCGCGCTGATGTAGAAGCGGTGAGCACACACCAGCCTTTGCCGCCGAGCTGGGCTTCGACATCGACACTGCTGTCATTCATGGCCAAAAAACCGTCGGCAAAAGCCGCGCCAAAGCAACAATCTAAAATCACTACCTTGCGCTCGGCAAAAGAATTGCTGACTTCTCGCTTGAGAAAATGGGCTTCTACGGCTGTACCGGCATTGGGCCGACCGTTTTCAAAGAGTTGGCTTTGGGCGGTGGTGAGGAAAAAATCACCGGTCATATCTTTGATGCCGTGGCCGGTAAAGTAAAACAGGACAAGATCTTGTTTGGTGGCGCTGGCAAAAACTTCGCAAATGCGCGATCGCATCTCCCCGACACCCGGATTCACCAAATCCACAATCTGATCGAACCCGCCAATTGCTGGGTCACTCAACACCGCTGCCATTGCCTCTACACCATTGTTAGGGCAACGCAGCGGCTTGAGGCCCACACCATAGCGACCAACGCCAATGAGTAATGCAATTTTTTTAGCCATGTGATCTTAAGTACAGGTTAATCCATGTACTTTTGTAGATGCGTAACATCAGTGACGATGCTGCAATCTCAAAACATTTCAGAAAAAAAACCTTTTCAGCAATGTTTCGGCAATTTTCAGCTACAGGAACTACGATGAATAACAACTTTCAGGAATCTCCAGGCCCGTTTTGAAGCAGCGATGCCATAGACCTCACATGCTAACGACGCACCTGCACCCGTTGGCGTAGCCTGCCGTCGGCGTTATGCATCCGGCACACGCTATAGACTGCAGCATGAGAAGACTAAAGCATGAGAAGACTAAAGCATGAGAAGACTAAAACATGAGAAGACTAAAGCACGAAACAATCTACGGGGCAGCTAAATCAATTTTGATTGATTCTAGAGTTAACATGCCCTAATCCAGGTTGACTTCGCCAAATATTTATCCGGCTTACAGCAAGCTGGCGTATTTTTCAACCTCAAAAAATGTTTGAAATACCGTCATATCAAGCCATCTGCCCATTATGAAGAAACGCTTATATGGGCAGCTTGAAACCGAGAAATATCCGCATTATTACTAGTGCGGTGTTGTTGTAGAGATTACCAACCCTGATAATCCATGTCCAAGTTAGACCCTGTCGCTTTCTCTAGGGCAAAACTCCAGTTCTGGACGGGGCCAAGGGTTATCTCACAAAGTAAGCGCGATGACTATCTCGTGCTTACTCACTCGACAGAGGCTATAGGGCTTTTCTGAATGCACTACAGGCCGCATCCGTTGCGCCAGTATGGCTCGGCTGACTCAATTACCGGCTACGGCAATTCGGTGGTGCCCATCAGATAGCGATCGCACTCCCTCGCAGCTCCCCTACCTTCATTAATCGCCCATACAATCAGGCTTTGCCCTCGACGACAATCGCCTGCTGCAAACACACCGGGCCGATTGGTGGTAAACACCTCATGGTCAGCTTTAATATTGCTGCGCTCTGTTTTCTCCAAACCCAACGCATCGAGTAAGGGAGACTCTGGCCCTAAAAAGCCCATCGCCAAAAGCACCTGCTGCGCCGGAATTCTCTTTTCACTACCGGGGAGATGAACAGGGGTAAAGCGGCCATTTTCATCGCGCTCCCACTGCACCTCTACGGTATGTACGGCGGCCACATGGCCCGTACCATCATCTTCAAATTTGGTAGCTGTGGTGACATACCCCCGAGGATCTTCGCCAAACAAGGCTTTGGCTTCCTCTTGGCCGTAGTCCAAGCGATAAATTTTGGGCCATTCCGGCCAAGGATTATTGGCTGCGCGCACTTCTGGAGGTTTGGGCATAATCTCCAACTGGTTAATGCTCTTACAGCCGTGGCGTACTGATGTGGCCACACAGTCTGTACCCGTATCGCCGCCACCAATAATGACCACATCCTTACCTGCAGCCGAAATGTAATCATCTCCGGGTTGACCGTTTAGCACAGCTTGGGTATTGGCCGTTAAAAACGCCATGGCAAAGTTAATGCCCTTGAGATTTCTTCCTTCAATCGGTAGATCGCGCGGACGCGTAGAGCCGGTACACACAATTACCGAATCGTAGTCATTCAACAACTTTTCAGCCGGTAGATCTTTGCCGACTTCGGTATTGCACACAAAAGTAATACCTTCAGCTTCTAAGACATCTAACCGTCGCCGCACAATGTCGTTTTTATCCAGCTTCATGTTAGGGATGCCGTAGGTCAGCAGGCCACCGGGACGATCTGCTCGCTCATAGACGCTGACCCAGTGCCCTGCTTTATTGAGCTGATCGGCTGCTGCGAGTCCGGCAGGGCCAGAGCCGATGATGGCAATCTTTTTGCCGGTGCTGCTTCGCTGGCGGATTCGGTACAATCCAGCCCTCGGCCCAGCCTTTTTCAACAATTGAATATTCAATGTTTTTGATCGTCACAGGCGGACTCGTAATGCCCAATACGCAGGAGCCTTCGCAGGGGGCCGGACACACCCTACCGGTAAATTCGGGAAAGTTGTTGGTTTTATGCAGGCGATCGAGGGCTTCGTGCCAAAGGCCGCGGTAGACCAAATCATTCCACTCGGGGATGAGATTGTTGATAGGACAGCCGCTGGCCATATTGCTAATCAAATCACCCGTGTGGCAAAAGGGTGTGCCACAGTCCATGCAGCGAGAGCCCTGGGTTTGCAGATTCTCCTCGGGCATGGGCAGGTGGAACTCTTTCCAGTCGCGAATGCGATCTTTTGGGGAGGTTTCGGCAGGGGCTTCGCGTCGGTAGTCAATAAAGCCGGTTGGTTTTCCCATGGTTTGGTTTAAATGAAGAGATGAAGGTGAAGGGGGCAGGGCGGAAGAGGGAAAGGGCGCAGGGGCGATTTAGCCGCCGCTGATGCGGGCAATGTCTCTGGCATTTTCTTCGAAGGCTGCAGACATGGCTTCGTCGTTACTGAGGCCGTCTGCTAAGGCTTTTTGGATGTGTTGTAAGACGCGCTTATAGTCGCGTGGCATCACCTTTACGAACTGGGGTAAAGTCTGCTCCCAGTGGGCTAATAGGGTTTTAGCTTTGTGACTACCGGTGTATTCAGCGTGACGCTGGATAATGTCTCGTAGTTCTTGGCTTTCGCCAGTTGTTTCGACGCGTTCTAAGCCGACCATTTCGGTGTTGCAGCGGGTGGCAAAGTCGCCCGCTTCGTCTAGCACATAGGCTACGCCGCCGCTCATCCTGCAGCAAAGTTACGACCGGTCAAGCCCAAAATAATAGCCTGACCGCCGGTCATATATTCACAGCCATGGTCACCGACGCCTTCGACTACGGCGATCGCACCTGAGTTGCGCACACAAAAACGCTCTCCCGCGATGCCGCTGATATAGACTTCACCTTGGGTGGCACCGTAAAGCGCCACATTTCCAGCAATGATGTTGTCTTCTGCGACAAAAGTAGCGGCTCTGTCGGGGTAAAGCACGATTTTGCCGCCGCTGAGTCCCTTGCCAAGATAGTCGTTGGTATCGCCTTCGAGTTCTAAGGTCATACCCTTGGGGATAAAGGCCCCAAAGCTTTGACCGGCTGTGCCTTGGAAGTGCAAGTGTACGGTGTCTTCGGGTAAGCCTTGCTGGTGAACCTTGGTGATTTCATTGCCAACGATGGTGCCGACGACCCGGTTGATGTTGCAAATAGGCAGGGTGGCTTTGACTTTTTCACCTTTTTCAATGGCAGGCTTACAGCGATCTAAAAGCACTGTCATATCAAGCGATTTGTCGAGTCCGTGGTCTTGGGCTTGGGTGCAATAGCGACCAATTTCGGGGCCGACAGCGGGTTGATGAAGTAATGCGGAAAGGTCGATGCCTTTGGCTTTCCAGTGATCGATGGCGGTTTTGGCGGCCAGCACGTCGGTGCGGCCAACCATGTCGTCGAGAGAGCGGAAGCCGAGTTTGGCCATAATTTCTCGGGTTTCCTGGGCGATGAACGTCATAAAGTTCACGGCGTGCTCAGGGTCACCTTTGAACTGTTTGCGCAGCTCGGGATTTTGGGTGGCAACGCCAACCGGGCAGGTGTTGAGGTGGCAAACCCGCATCATGATGCAGCCGAGGGAGACCAAAGGTGCGGTCGAAAAGCCAAATTCTTCGGCTCCGAGCAGTGCTGCAATCACGACATCTCTGCCGGTTTTCATTTGTCCATCGGTTTCAATCACAATCCGACTGCGCAGATTGTTGAGCACGAGGGTCTGGTGGGTTTCGGCTAATCCTAGCTCCCACGGTAAACCGGCGTGCTTAATCGAGGTTTGTGGGGAAGCGCCTGTGCCGCCGTCAAACCCAGAGATGAGCACCACATCGGCATGGGCTTTGGCTACCCCTGCAGCAATGGTGCCGACGCCGACTTCTGAGACGAGCTTGACGCTGATGCGTGCTTCGCGGTTGGCATTTTTAAGATCGTGAATCAGCTCAGCGAGATCTTCAATGGAGTAAATGTCGTGGTGCGGTGGCGGTGAGATCAAGCCCACGCCAGGGGTGGAGTTGCGCACTTTGGCAATCCACGGATACACCTTTTTACCGGGCAATTGTCCGCCTTCTCCAGGCTTGGCGCCCTGAGCCATTTTAATTTGCAGCTCTTTGGCCTGAGAGAGATATAGGCTATTTACCCCAAAGCGGCCTGAGGCGACTTGTTTAATGGCGCTGTTTTTAGAGTCGCCCCGCTCGTTTGTCCAGGTGTAGCGCTGTGGATCTTCACCGCCTTCACCGGTGTTGGATTTGCCGCCAATGCGGTTCATCGCGATCGCTAGCGTCTCATGGGCTTCTTGAGAAATAGATCCGTAGCTCATTGCCCCGGTTTTAAAGCGGCTCATAATCGCTTCAACAGATTCTACTGCTTCTAGGGGAATCGCCTGCTGAGGCTGAAAGTCCAACAGATCGCGTAGACGGAAGAAGTTTTTACCCTGTTCATTTACCAGCGCTGCATATTGCTTGTAGAGCCCATAATCCCCTTCTCGCGTGGCTTTTTGCAGCAGGTGAATGCTCTGGGGGCTGAGCAAATGGGCTTCGCCATCTTTACGCCATTGATACTCACCGCCTGCTTCCAGGGTGGCGGCATTTTTGGTCTCTGCCGTAGGACGTGCAGGAAAGGCATGACGATGGCGAATAATCGCTTCTTCGGCAATCACATCTAGGCCCACACCCTGAATTCGCGAGGCTGTCCAGGTAAAGTACTTTTTCGTCACCGACTCGTTGAGGCCAATGGCTTCAAATATTTGCGCGCCTCGGTAGCTTTGAAGGGTAGAGATGCCAATTTTTGGCGGCAATTTTTGATCACACCTTTGGTGGCTTGCTTGATGTAGTTTTGCACGCTAGTGTGTATTCCACGCCGCGCAGCAGCTTGTCATCAATCATGCGCTGGAAGGTTTCAAAGGCCATGTAGGGGTTAATCGCCCCGCAGCCATAGCCCAATAGCACGGCAAAGTGATGGACTTCTCTGGGTTCGCCGGATTCGAGCACGATGCCGACGCGGGTGCGGGTGCCGTTGCGAATCAGGTGATGGTGTAAGCCTGCTACAGCGAGCAGGGCCGGAATGGGGGCGCGGTTTTGGGCAATGTCGCGATCGCACAAAATCAGCAGCTCGTGACCTGCCGCAATGTTTTCATCGGCCTTGAGGTACAGCGCTTCCATCGCCCCGGCAAGTCCGGCTTCACCGGCATCGGGATCAAATAAAATGGGCAGAACGGCGGTTTTAAATTCGCTGTTGTACTTAATTTTTGCCAGTTCTTCGTTGGTCAGAAAAGGGGTCTTAAGCTGTAGCAAGTGGCAGCTTTGGGCTTCGGGCTCCAGCAAATTGCGCTCAGCACCAATAGTGGTGGTTGCAGAGGTGATAATTTCTTCGCGAATAGAGTCAATCGGTGGATTGGTGACCTGGGCAAAAAGCTGTTGAAAATAGTTGTAAAGCAGTTTGGGCCGATTGGAGAGAACGGGCAAGGGCGTGTCTGTACCCATTGCACCGACCGCTTCTACGCCGTTTTGGCCCATGGGAGCGAGCAACATTCTCAGCTCTTCAAAGGTATAGCCAAAGGCGATTTGGCGCTGGGTGACGGCGTCTGTAGCCGTGGTGTTTTCTGGCTGTTCTGCTGGCTGCTTTTCTGCTGGCTGCTTTTCTGGGTATGCTGCTGTCGTCGGCAGGGCATCTAGGGTGACTAAATACTTGTCGAGCCAGTCCTGGTAGGGTTCAGCAGTGGCAATCTGTTGCTTGATCTCTTCATCGGTAATGATGCGCCCAACTTTGGTATCGACCAAAAACATTTTCCCTGGTTCTAGCCGTCCTTTATAGACGACATCTGTGGGCGGAACCTTTAGCACACCAGCTTCAGAGGCCATAATCACCCGGTCATCTTTGGTGACGTAGTAGCGGCCAGGGCGTAGGCCGTTTCTATCGAGTACTGCGCCCATTTGTATGCCATCGGTGAAGGCAATCGAAGCAGGCCCATCCCAGGGCTCCATCAAACAGGAATGGTATTCGTAAAATGCCTTCTTTTTGGCATCCATAAACTGATGGCCTGACCAAGGTTCGGGCACCATCATCATCAGCGCATGGGGCAGCGATCGCCCGCTCAAGGTCAGCAGCTCTAAGGTGTTATCAAAAATGGTGGAGTCGCTACCCTCCATGTTGATCAACGGTCTGGCTCGATTGAGATCTTCGCCAAACAGCCGAGAGGAAAACATCGATTGCCGCGCTGTCATCCAATTGATGTTGCCGCGCAGGGTGTTGATTTCACCGTTGTGGGCGATGTAGCGGTAGGGGTGCGATCGCTCCCAGCTTGGGAAAGTGTTGGTGCTAAAGCGGGAATGCACTAGCGCTAGGGCACTTTCCAGATCAGGATCTTGCAAGTCCAGGTAGTACTGGGCGACCTGTTCCGGCATCAGCATTCCTTTGTATACAATAGTGCGACAGGAGATACTTGAGACATACCAGTAATGGTCTATAGTGTCGCGAATAGCGTTGTGCGATCGCTTTCTCAGCACATAGAGTTTCCGCTCTAGGGCCAGTTCGTCAGCCAGTTCATTAACTTGGCCCGCAGTCCCGGTGCCAATAAAGACCTGCTGCATAAAAGGCTCGCTCGTCTGCGCCGTCGGCCCCAAAGACGAATGATCAGTCGGCACGTCGCGCCAACCGAGCACCTTTAAACCTGCTTCAGATGCAACCTTTGCAAACGCCTGCCGACCGTGAGCCCGCGCCTCTGCATCAGGGCTAGCGTATATCATCCCAACGCCATACTCACCCGCTGCGGGCAGCTCAATGCCTTCTGCCGCAGCCACTTTGGCCATAAATCGATGAGGAACCTGCAGCAAAATACCCGCGCCATCTCCTGTATTCGGTTCTGCCCCTACGGCCCCACGGTGATTGAGGTTCAATAGAATCGTCAAACCCTGCTGAACGATATCGTGAGATGTTTTTCCCTTCATTTGCACCACGAAGCCAACGCCGCAGGCATCATGCTCATGTTGCGGATCGTAAAGGCCCTGCTGCTGTGGCGAAAAAGTAGACCCGGTATTAGCGCTGCTGACAGTTTGGTTCGAAAGACCCATCGAATAAAACCCGAGAAAGATTGGCAAAGAATAATGCTGAAGCTGACTGGCAGCAACCTTTTGAACTATTTCTAGTTACCTTCTAGTTACCTTCTAGCTAGCGTAAACGAGAAGCCCGCTGAAGACAGAAAATCCACTGCATAAATTAACGCTGTGGATGAATGCCTGAAATATTGGAGTTATATTGTCTCTCAAGAGAGATACGTAGATAGAATATCCTTAACAAAAACACCTGATTTGTTACAAAATATTTTATTTTAATGTCTGCCTGACAACAACAGTCTGCAAATTTTCACCAGTGCTTGCTATCAAGGTATGGGAAACTAACAGACCTTAGCGACTGACACTCGACTATTTACTAGTATCGACTATCTACTATCGACTATCGACTACTTACTCTACTATCGACTACTTACTACTGATGCTGTAAAAATGTTACTCGGGAAATGACTTTTACAACTGTTATTCAGATGACGGTTTTTTAAAACACTATCTGCTACGAACGCATATTGATAAGGTGTACGATTGCTAGAAGTTTACGATTGAATTGATGGTTGACTGCCCGTTGATTGCCCAAAGATCAACCCCAAAGATAAAATCCAAAGATAAACCCCAAAGATAAAATCCAAAGATAAACTAAAGTTCATTTTTTAGGCTTCTTTTAGGCTTCTTTTAGGCTTCTTAATGATTGGAGATTATTTGGGAATATGGGGTAGCAGGGGGTGACCATTCAGTTGACGCACGCTATTTAACAGATGCCGCTGATAGCCCTTTAAAAGACTCATGCGACTGGCTAGCGCTCTGATGAGCAAACCATGACAGTTGGGGAGGCGCGAATTACACACTTGTAGATTATTTGATAGGTTCTCTAGTGATAGATTCTCTAGCTCTTCTGATAAGCTGCCTGATAAATGATTTCGATTTTTATCGGTCAACTGCAGCATCTGAGATAGCCTATTTAGGTCGGTTTTAGGAGAAATTACAACAAAGTTGGCCATTATCGGCCAAGTCGTTAAAAAAGAGCTTTGGCGAAAGGGATTGCTTTGGCCTAGCAGGCGAAAGTTATCGACAAAAATCAGACGATTTTCAGGCGTGGTGACTTGCAATCGACTTTGAAACGTTTCAAAGGTGTAAAACTCTCCTCGCGCTAGCCGACCCGGCACAATGATTTCACTGAGCACCACGCGAGCTTGAGGATGCACGCTGATGGTCATTTGCTGGCTCAAGTCCGCTGCTGTGAATAAAATCACAGGTTCTGGCACATATTCTAGGTAAGCTTCAGCGCCTACTTCGATGGCATAACTAATCTGAGCAGATTTTCCACCTAGCGGTTTACTGTGTACTTTGGTCGCAGATTGATCACTGAGATAGAGATTGGCGCGATCGCCCACCTGCACCACCACTCGCAAATCATCGCCCGAGACCATACCGGGAGAGGCATTCATCACATAGGCATAAACCCGATGGGGATCATCTGGCGCTAGCGGTAAATTGCCAGAAAGGCGAAAGGGGTAGGTCGCATACTGATGCGCAATAAAAGCGCGATCGCAGCTTTTACCCGCTGCGCAGGCGACCCGTAACCAGAGGTGAGATTGAGCAATAGGCAAAATTTCCAACGGTGAGATTGCCATCGCTAACGGAAAATATAGAGCCGACCCAACGGCACCTGATCAACCGGTTCGCAAGTGGCCAATTCGCCATTTACCCTGACTTGAAACGTATCAGGATCGACCTCAATTTCGGGGCATACCTCATTGTGTAGCATATCAGCCTTACTCAATTGGCGAGTATCTTTGACGGGCAGCAGTTCCTTTTGCAGTCCTAGCCTGTCAGCCAAACCACGCTCCAACGCAAGCTGAGTCACAAAGCAGGCCGAGGTCACCGCTGCGGCACTGCCAAAGCTGCTCCACTGGGGCCGATATAAAATCGGCTCGCAAGTCATCAGCGATGCATTTGACTCGCCCATGGGCGACCAAGCGATAAAGCCCTGTTTAATCACCAGCTCTGGCTTAATGCCAAAAAACCTGGTCGCCACAGCACAATATCGGCCATTTTCCCTGGTTCAATTGAGCCCACATAGTCGGCAATGCCGCAGGTACGAGCCACATTAATGGTGTATTTTGCGAGATAGCGCAAGACACGTTTATTGTCATTGCGGGCAGTATCTTCAGGTAGCGTTCCCCGCTGATCTTTCATTTTGGAGGCGAGCTGCCACGTTCGGCAAATGACTTCGCCAATGCGACCCATGCCCTGACTGTCGGAGCCCAGCATACTAATGGCCCCCATATCATGCAAAATATCCTCTGCGGCAATGGTTTCAGCCCGAATTCGAGATTCGGCAAAAGCCACATCTTCTGGCACTTTGGGATTGAGGTGATGGCACACCATCACCATGTCGAGATGTTCGTCAAAGGTATTGACGGTGTAGGGATTGGTAGGATTGGTCGAAGAGGTTAGGCAATAGTCATAAGCTGCGACTTTGATAATATCTGGCGCATGGCCGCCGCCTGCACCTTCGGTGTGATAGGTGTGAATGGTGCGGCCCTTAATCGCGGCCAATGTATCTTCTAAATAACCCGATTCGTTCAGCGTGTCGGTGTGAATTTTTACCTGGAAATCGTACTGATCAGCCACTGATAAGCAGGTATCGATCACCGCAGGCATGGCGCCCCAGTCTTCATGGATTTTCAGCCCCATGGCCCCATTGGCGATTTGTTCTACCAGGCTTTCAGGCAAGCTAGAGCTGCCTTTGCCCAAAAAGCCAAAGTTGATCGGAAAGGCTTCTGAGGCCCTGAGCATGATCTCTAAGTTGTTTGCCCCGCTAGAGCAAATGCCGACAGTCACTGGCCCTAATCCACCGCCCAACATGGTCGTTAGTCCACTTGAGAGGGCTTCGGCGCAGAGTCCGGCGCTGTCAAAGTGGACATGCCCGTCTAATCCGCCCGGAGTGGCGATCAGTCCTTCCCCAGCGCGCACGTCGGTGTTGGCGCTGATGACTAAGTTTGGCGTTACGCCTGCCATAATGCCAGGATTGCCCGCTTTGCCAATGCCGACAATTTTGCCGTTTTTGATGCCAATGTCGGTTTTGACAATGCCCTGCACCGGATCGACCAGCAGAACATTGGTAATCACCAAATCTAGCGCGCCGTCTGCAGCGGTGACGCCAGGAGCCATACCTAGCCCGTCGCGCAGGGTTTTACCGCCACCAAAAACACATTCATCGCCGTAAACCGTGTCGTCACGCTCAACTTCGATGAGGAGGGAGGTGTCGGCTAAGCGTACCCGATCACCAGTGGTCGGGCCAAAGAGTTCGGCGTAGCGATCGCGGCTAATTTCCATGGCGTTCCTTGGCTAGGTGTCAGTGAGCTATGGCGCAGTGAGACTGTTGCGATCATCAAATCCGTGATGGGCTAATCGGGCCATTGCGGCGGCTCTCACCTGCGGATCATCTAGCGAACCATTGACCAGATCATTTAAGCCTTGAACCCTGCGATCGCCCGCCAAAGCCACCACGCTGACTGTTTTGGTATCTCCTGGTTCAAACCGTACCGCTGTCCCCGCTGGAATATCTAGCCGAAATCCCAAGGCTTCAGCTCGCTCGAATTGGAGATAGCGGTTCACCTCAAAAAAGTGAAAGTGGGAGCCGACTTGAATGGGGCGATCGCCCACATTGGCCACTGTGAGAGTTTTGTGCTCTCGCCCTGCATTCAGCGTCAGCGAACCTGGCTCGCAAATGATTGCACCAGGCGTCAGCCAGTTATCCTCAGTAGTGTTATCCTCAGCACTGTTATTCTCAGCACTGCCCGTGGGATCAGGAGCCATGGTTAGGGCATCTCCTGGGGGCGAATGGGATGATGCACACTGACCAGCTTCGTACCGTCATTAAAGTGCGCTTCTACTTGAATCAGCGGAATCAGCTCAGGTACACCCGCCAGCACATCTTCTGTTGTTAGCAGCGTTGCGCCCTCAGCCATAAGCTGAGCCACCGTTTTATCTTCCCGCGCACCTTCAACAATGTAATCGCTAATGTATGCGATCGCCTCCGGTACATTCAGCTTAATCCCTCTTTGCTGACGGCGGCGGGCAATTTCAGCCGCCGTAAACAACGTCAGCCGCTCAGATTCTCTAGGCGTTAGATACATCGCTATACGCCTAAGAAACTGGTTGGCTAACAACCACAGGCTCCGTCTTCTTCACCGATGGCATCACCGGCGCTACCGTCGTCGGATTGGGAATCCCCTCAATCGGGCACTCTTCTGTTCCTACCGTCCCACGGGTCAGGGCCTCCACCTTCTCTTTGGTCTTTTGTGGATCGAGTACCCACTCACGATAGAAGTCGTAAGGGCATTCCATCGCACCCTCATCGCCCTCACCCGAGTTTATCATGCCGGTATAGCCGCGGTGCAACAGCTTAAAGAGATGATTTTGTGACTGCGAGTGCTGACGAAAATCTCGAATCGCAAACTTCGAGAGCGCTGCATACTGGATGCCATTTTCTTCTTCACCACACTCACCCAGCGTACGACCGTCAAAGCCTACAATCGCAGAGTGACCAAAATAGCTATAAACGCCGTCAAAGCCAGCCGCATTTGCCACTGCAACATAGGTATTGTTCATCCAGGCCATCGCCTTAGAAACCATAATTTGCTGTTCCTTAGCCGGATACATATAGCCCTGACAACGAACAACAAGCTCAGCGCCTTTCATCACGCAGTCGCGCCAAATCTCGGGATAATTGCCATCATCGCAAATAATCAGGCTAATTTTAAGCCCTTTAGGCCCCTCACAAACGTAGGTACAGTTTCCTGGATACCACCCTTCAATCGGCGTCCAAGGCATTATTTTGCGGTATTTTTGCACAATCTCACCTTGATCATTCATCAAAATCAAAGTGTTGTAAGGCACTTTATTCGGATGAGCCTCATGGCGCTCACCTGTCAGCGAGAAAACGCCCCACACTTTATTGCGAATGCAGGCTTCAGCAAAAATATCGGTCTCAGGCCCCGGAATGTTAGAAGCAGTTTCCATCATTTCATCCCGGTCATACATAATGCCGTGGGTAGAATATTCCGGAAAAACCACTAAATCCATCCCTGGCAAGCCGACCTTCATGCCGTCAATCATTTTAGAGATGTTGTGACAGTTGGCCAAAACCTCATCTCGGGTGTGCAACCTCGGCATTTTGTAATTGACGACAGCCACACCTACCGCGTCGTTACTAGAAGAAATATCACCGTGAAAAGACATGACGCGCTCCTAAAAACTTGAGTATTAACGGCTAAAGAAACAAGAAACCTTATGACTAAATTCTGAATGGCTCTAGTTCCTAGCCATTCTAACCATGTAGCTCTAACTACAATCTAATAGTAAAAACGGTCTAATAGCAAAACTGGTCTAATAGCAAAATTGGCTAAAAAGAGAATTCAGCAACCAAAAAAGAGCTTCAAAGCATACAACTTTACAGCTAAACCGAGACCCTTACAGATGTTCTTAATCCGAGTCTTTCCGAGTCCTTCTGAGTCCTTAATAATCTGACACTTGATGAAGATCCTTTGCTCCATTTATGTTCTGTTTTATCAGCTTAAACCTTATGAGGAGTGTAGCCTTAGATACCAAAAAGATATCAAAGAATCGCATGAAAAACACTTAGAATGGCCTTGACCAGCGAATGACTGATCTCGCTGTTAACCGCTGTGTAGACTGAATAACTGCATGTGCAGACTTAAAAGTGACTTAAAAAAGTGACTTAAAGTGATGTTCAGTCTCTTGTGATACAGCTTTTCTGAGTAGAATCGCCTTACAATTATTGCATTAAGATTATTGTAGAAATGAGATTTTATCTTAACGGTTCTATTCTAACAATTCTAGAGTTTATAGTTCTTTTCAGCGCTGTGTCTTTTCAGTGCTGTGTAGCGCATAGAAAAGCAAGAGTGTCTAAAAATGCCTAGGAAAGTGCCCAGATAAAGCGCCTCTGGATAAAGTTCCTAGAAAGAAGCAAAAGTGGAGATAAAGCAAAAAGATAGAGCAAAAAAAGATATTGAGAATGCTTGATGAATAGCTGTTCTGTAATTTCCCGAGCCATTGATTAACTTTTGTTTAGTTTATGCTTCGTTCTTATGCCTTTCGCATATCAGCCATGGCACCTCAATGGCACCCAGAAATATCTTAAGGCGTTGAAAAACCAGCACCTGACAGTGTTTCAATGACTGCGAGGTGTTCCTAAGACACCACCTAGATGAATAGCCCTGTTCCATTTTTGTATCATTCGCGACAAAATGGCGCTGAAATAGTATATAAAGTCCTTCTAACCATAGGTGATCCTCCTTAAAGGGAAGTACTCGAAAGGGCAAAGAGAACTTGATAGGTAAAGCAGTTGGGAATTGTCTGGGAATTATCTCTGTCTCGATTGCTCTTGCAAGTTGATGTTTTTTCAGTTCATTCTCTTCAGGTCAAGATTTATCTAAGGTGGCATTTCCTGTCGTCATTATCGTTTTTGCGATCTGCGTGACGATAGGAGTATGGGTTAACCGCTAGGCATCTTAAAGCTATTCCTTAGAAAATATTCGGGATGGTTTTCCCAAGCAAAGTTTAAGTGCAAGGTTTTAAGTGCAGGGTTAAGCGGTATTAAAAAAATATTCCTTCAGTTTGTGTGAGGTCAAACAACACTATGTCACAGTCCCGCATTTTTAATAATCTCAGTCGTCGGAAGTTCCTCCAGTACAGTTCTCTTGCCGCAGGAACCAGTGTTCTGGCAGCTTGTACTAGCGGTGGCTCTGGCGGTGGTGAGTCGGTCGATCTCGGTGAAAATCCGATCAAGGTTGGTGTCATGTATTCCACAACTGGCACCATTGCGATTGTTGAAAAGTCTTTGCAAGACGCTACTTTTCTAGCGATTGAACAAATTAATACAGGAACAGGCCCTTGGGAAGCCAATGGCGAAGGCATCGCTGGTCGTAAAATTGAGAAAGTGGTGGTAAACCCTGACTCTAACTGGGATCTTTACAACCAGATGTCTAAGCGATTGATCGATGAAGATCAAGTTGTGTGTGTTTTGGGCTGCTACACCTCAGCTAGCCGCAAATCCGTTCTGCCTGTTTTTGAAGAGAAAGACTCCATCCTTTACTACCCGGTTTATTACGAAGGCAATGAGTGTAGCTCTAACGTCTTTTATACCGGGGCAGCGCCTAACCAGCAGATTACGGACTCTATTCCCTACTGTAAGGAGAATTTTGGCCCTAAAGGGTTCTTTATTGGTTCTGACTATATCTATCCTAAAGAGAGTAATCGGATTGCGATCGCAGAACTCAAGAAAGCAGGTGGTGAAGCCGTTGGCGATGAATATGCAGCGCTCGGTACAACAGAATTTATCACCATTATCAACAAAATCAAGGCCGCTAAGCCTGACTTTGTCCTGAGCAACTTAGTCGGTGACAGTATTCCCGCCTTCTACCGGCAGTATAAAGACGCTGGTATCAACGCTGAAGATATTCCCATCATGGCCTACCCCACCACAGAAGAAGAAATTCAGGCAATGGGCCCCGAGTACTCAGCCGGTCACTACACCAGCTTTAACTACTTCCAAAGTGTCGATACACCTGAGAACAAAGCTTTTGTAGAACAGTTCAAGGCAATGTTTGGCGACGATCGCGTCACCAACGGGGTGATGGAAGCGGCCTACCTCCAAACCTTCTTTATGGCTCAAGCCATGAAAGATATCCTAGATGGTGGTGGCGAGATTAAGACAGACACGCTGCGTGAGGCGACGCGCGGACAGGAGTTTAGTGCGCCTCAAGGGCGGGTGAAGATAGATCCTGATAACTATCACACCTACCTCTATTCCCGCATTGGCAAGTGGAAAGAGGATGGCCAAGCTGAGATTGTCTTCGCTACTGACGCCGCCGTCAGGCCCATTCCTTGGAGTCAGGCACTTTACAAAGGCCGCACCTGCGTCCATCCTACCCCTGATGATCGCAGCGATCCGACCAAAGAAACCGGCAAGGACTTAGTTCCTGAGTTTCTATAAAACAGCTTATGAAGCAGCGTGCCTGCGAAGGCGCGCTGTTTTATTAAGCGGTTGTTTTGTTTTATTTCTGTTTTGATCTGCTCAAACTCTGGGCTACGCAACAGCACTTGTCAACTTCCCAAAACCTTTAAACGCTATGTTAGACCTCGCATCGTTTTCAATGCTGTCTTCGCCAATTTACTGGCTCGCACAAGAAGCTGCTGCAGACGCTACCAAAGAAAGCTTTAATTTTAGCTCCATTTTTAACCAAGCCTTGAACGGCATTGGGATTGTCGGCATCTTATTACTGACAGCATTGGGGCTAGCGATTACGTTTGGCGTGATGCGCATTATCAATCTGGCTCATGGCGAGTTCATCATGCTTGGTGCCTACATTACTTTTTGGATGCAGGACACCTTCAATATGGATTTGGTCATGACCATTCCTTTTGCCTTCATTGGCACAGCCCTTGTCGGTGCCATTGTTGAATTAACCATCATTCGCAGGCTATACGGCAGGCCCCTAGAAACACTCTTAGCCACTTGGGGGCTGAGTATTGTTTTGCAGGGGGTGATAAAGCTGATCTTTACCGCCCAGCTCAAATATGTGAAAGCGCCCAACTATCTCTCCGGCAGCATTATCTTTCTCAAAGATGCTGCAGGCGGCCCCTTAATTTCTATTTCCTACTATCGTGTCTTTATTATTGTTATTGCTCTAGCGCTCTTAGCGGTGACCATGTACCTGTTCTATGGCACCTCTTGGGGCAGACAAATTCGAGCTGTCACGCAAAATCGTAGTATGGCCCAGTGTTTGGGGGTGAATACCAAGCTAGTAGATATGGGCACGTTTGCCTACGGCTGTGGCCTAGCGGGCATCGCTGGGGCGGTGATCTCAGCGTTAAAAACGGTTGCCCCACCCATGGGTCAAGACTATCTGGTTGATGCTTGGATGGTGGTGGTTACCGGCGGTGTCGATAAGTTAATCGGAATTTTAGCTGGGTCATTCTTGATTGGAGAGTCAAATGCGATTATTGCTTTTATCTTGAATGATCCTACTGCTAGGGTATTGGTGCTGGGCGCTGTCATTGTGCTGATTCGCTACCGACCTGAGGGTTTGTTTACAGTTCAAAAGCGGACATAGGCTGATTGCTTTGGAGTTCTGATTTCACCTTTGATTTGCTCAAAGCGCTGTGTAAGCAGCGTTGCATCAGCAAGACCCCTTAATAGCTGATTGTCTTAACCATCCTAAATTTGAAGACTTATCTGACTTGAACACTCCTGAGGAGCTTAGGCTATGTCGAATGTAGTAATGGGTTATAAGCAGTCCACCTTCCCCAAGAGACTGGCTGCCATTAGCGGGATTATTCTACTGCTGTTTATTATTTTCCCCTTTGTTGTGGGGAGTTTTCAACTGTCCTTGATGTCAAAGCTGCTGTTATTCGGCACCTTAGCTGTCACCTTGGACTTGGTATGGGGCTTTACCGGCATTTTGAGTTTTGCCCACGGTATTTTCTTTACGCTCGGTGGCTACGCGGCGGCTTATTATCTCAAGCTTAACCTCTCCGCGGCAAACAACACTTACGGCGGTGAGCTACCCGACTTTATGGTCTGGAACGGGTTGGAGGCTCTGCCCTGGTTTATTGCACCGCTCAAGTACTTTCCGGTCGCCTTTGTGGCGATTATTGCCGTTCCCGCTCTGTTTGCCTATATCACTGGCTCTTTCATGTTTCGCTCCAAGGTGAGCGGCGTTTACATCACCATCATTACGCTGGCCCTTTCCTCGGCGCTGACCACCTTTTTTGTCAGTCAGCAAGCCTACACCGGGGGCACCAACGGCATCACTGATGTGAGTAAGCTGAGTGTGTTTGGTGCGGTGATTCCACCGATTGGGCTTTACTTTTTGATTTTGGCTTATACCGTTTTTGTTTTAGTGCTGGGCTGGTGGCTTACTCAGTCGAACTTTGGCCTAGTTCTGCGCTCTATTAACGAAAACGAAAATCGTATCTCCTTCCTGGGTTACGACGTTGCTCAGTACAAGATTTTTATTTGGACGCTATCAGCCGCTTTAGCCGGAATTGCAGGCGGCCTGTTTGTGCCGCTTAACAGATTTATCTCGCCGGTATATTTGGCGGTTGCTTTTGGAACTCAGGTGGTCATTTGGGTCGCCATCGGTGGACGCGGTACTTTGATTGGCCCCTTGGTGGCAGCCATGTTATTGGGCCAAGTGCAAAACTCTGCTGAGAAGATCACTCAGGACTGGCAGTTAATTGTTGGTATATTGCTGCTGGTGGTCGTTTTATTTATTCCGAACGGATTGATGAGCCTGTTGCCCAAACAGTTGAGTTTGTCTAATTTGTCTAAGCCAAAGCCTTTGTCAGAAACTAAGCCGACGACGGCAGTGACTGCGGAGCAGACGCAGCCAGAGCCTGCCCAGCGCAGTTCTTAATTTTGCCTATCTCCTGTTGATACCTGAAACACTCGAAAGACTTTTAATCAGAGGCTTTCCGCCAGAGATTTTTCACTAGAGAATTTTCGCTATGGACGCAGTTTTATCCGTTAAAGACCTCAATGTTGTTTTCTCAGGGTTTAAAGCCCTCAGCGGCGTTAATCTCGACGTTTATGAGGGTGAGATTGTGACGATTATCGGCCCCAATGGGGCAGGTAAAAGCACCCTCTAGATGCCATTGTCAGTAAGTCTCCGGTGGCTTCGGGCCATGTGTACTACAACGGTAAAGACATTACTAACCGCAGCCCTCATACCATCGCCCGCATGGGGATTGGCCGCAAATTTCAAAATCCCAACGTTTACAACGAACTTACTGTCTTTGATAATATTTTGCTCGCGCTCAAAGGCAGCCATGGGATTATGGCTGCGATTACCGCTAAGCTCACCAAGGCAAAAAAAGGCAAAATTTATGATGTACTAGAGCGCACGGGCCTTTTGGAGCAGGCATTTGAAGAAGTGTCGTCGCTTTCCCATGGGCAAAAGCAATGGGTTGAAATTGCCATGGTTTTGGCACAAGATCCGTCCATTGTGCTGCTAGATGAGCCCACCGCTGGCATGACTGCAGAAGAAACCCATGCTACGGGCGAAATCATTAAAAGCATTGCGAAGTCTCACTCCATTGTGGTAATTGAGCACGATATGGAATTTGTTAAACAAATTGCTGAGCGTATTGTGGTGCTGCATCAGGGCAGTGTGTTAGCAGAAGGGTCTGTGCAAGAAGTTCAAAGCAATCCTAAAGTGATAGAGGTATATCTAGGTCGTGAAACAATCAACGCCGCTGCTTGAGATGAATGGAACCCAAACAGTAGCGCAACCGTTGCTGGAACTAAATAATGTGGTCGCAGGCTACGGCCCAACCCCTGTGTTGTTTGGCGTCGATATGACGATCAATGAAGGCGACATTGCCTGTTTGTTAGGGCGCAATGGGGTTGGCAAAACTACCCTGCTGCGCAGCGTCATTGGGCTAAATACTCCCAATAGTGGCAGTATTTCTTTTGCCGGTACTGACATTACCAAAGCCCCCACCTACCAACGGGCACGCCAGGGGATTGCCTACATTCCCCAGGGCCGGGAGATCATTCCTTATCTCTCCGTACTGGATAACTTAAAGATGGGCTTTAGTGCTAGCGGCAAAAAAAGCCGCACCAAAGGCAGCGGCATCCCTACTGAGATTTTTGACTTTTTTCCGATGCTCAAAGAGCATTTAGCTCGTCAGGGCGGATTGCTCAGTGGGGGGCAGCAGCAGCAGCTTGCGATCGCCCGTGGCCTGATGTGCAATCCCAAAATCATGCTGCTAGATGAACCGACTGAAGGGATTCAACCTTCTATTGTTCAAGAGATTGAGGATACCCTAAGGAGAATCAATAAAGAGAAAGGTATCACTATTGTCGTTGTCGAGCAGAAAATTGAATTTGCCCGCAAGTTAGCTCAAAAGTTTTTCATCATGAAAAAAGGAGCTATTGTCGAAAAAGGAACCACTGCTGAGCTCTCTGATGAGCTTTTGCAAAAGTATTTAGCAGTATAGCCAGCCGAATTGACAACCTTAAACCGAGCATCTCCTGTCAGTCTCTATGGCGGATGCTTGGTTTTTTTTGCCTATTTTTTGGCTTGTTCTTTTGCCTATTCTTTGGCTTGTTCTTTGTGACCCGGAAAGCTCACTGGCCAAACGACAGGATTGATGCAAACAAGTGTAAAACAACAGCGTTTTTTCTTAAAACAAGTATGTTTTGTAGAAAGATGATTTTTGTAGTGAATTTGACAAAATGCCCGTCGCAATAAAAGCTATGTTCGCATTGGGTAAATTCCCTGAGTCACTATTTTCAAAAGACAACTTTCAAAGAGGTAACCATAGCCGCCAAGAAGAATCTTGTAAGGGCAATCTTGGAAAAAGATAATCTTGTAAAGGCAATCCTGACAGCTAGGTTTTAGATGTTTAGGGTTCTAGATGTTTAGATTCGTAAGTTTCTAGATTTGTCTAGATTCGTAAGTGTCTCGTTTTTTATAGCAAAGTTAAGGATGCATTCTGACTTTGTTTTGGTGAGCATTCCTTAGTTCTGAGCGTCTTTTAACTTCGTTTCTCATTACAGTAGCTCTCTTGATTTGCACAAGCTCTCTTGTTTGCACAGTCTTTTTGTCTTAACGATTCTCCTTGCTGAGTGACCATTCTGCTGAGTGACCATTCTAAAGTTCTAGAACAAGAAATTCTAGCTCTATTTTCACCAATTTCATTGTTTAGCCCAGTCTAATTTTAGTTAGAGGAATAGATGCCATGCCTGAGACTCTCTTCAAAATTGATCTCACTAAGCCAATGTCAGAGCAAGAAGTGCCCGGACACAATCGGTGGCATCCTGATATTCCTGCGGTGGTATCTGTCAATCCAGGAGATGTTTTCCGCATTGAGTGTAAAGACTGGACAGATGGACAAATCAAAAACGACGACAGCCCGGATGATGTGCGCGACGTTGATTTGACTAAGGTGCATATGCTCAGTGGCCCAATTTGGGTGAATGGCGCTCAGCCCGGCGACATTCTGGTGGTAGACCTAGTTGATATTGGGGCGCTGCAAGGTGATGAATGGGGCTTTACTGGTATTTTTGCTAAGCAAAATGGGGGAGGATTCTTGACGGATCATTATCCCAATGCGGCCAAGGCTATTTGGGATTTTCAAGGTATTTACACCTCTTCTCGGCATATCCCAGGCGTAAAGTTTGCAGGCATTACCCATCCGGGGTTAATTGGCTGTGCCCCTTCTCAAGAACTGTTGAACAAGTGGAATAAGCGAGAAACAGAGCTGGTGAATACCGCACCAGACTTGCGCACCTATGGCGCTGGGCTCTCGGGCAATGATCCTGTTTTAGCGGCTTTGCCCAATCCCACTAATGCCGTTTTGGGTCAGTTGCCGACTGCTGACTATGAGCGCGTCGCGGCTGAAGCTGCCCGTACGGTTCCGCCGCGTGAACATGGCGGCAACTGCGATATCAAAAATCTCTCGCGAGGCACCCGCATTTACTTCCCGGTATATGTAGAAGGTGGAAAGCTTTCTATGGGCGATATTCATTTCTCTCAAGGAGATGGAGAGATCTCGTTTTGCGGGGCGATTGAAATGTCTGGCTATATCGATATTCATGTCGATATTATCAAAGGTGGCATGGATAAGTACGCCATGGTCAATCCTATCTTTAAGCCCGGCCCAGTCGAGCCACACTATTCAGAGTATTTGGTGTTTGAAGGGATTTCAGTCGATGAGTTTAGTGGCAAGCAATATTATATGGATACACATATTGCCTACCGGCAAGCGTGTTTGAATGCGATTGAGTATCTCAAGAAGTTTGGCTATACGGGCGAGCAGGCTTATCTGTTGCTGAGCTGTGCGCCGGTAGAAGGTCGCATTAGTGGTATTGTCGATATCCCTAATGCTTGCTGTACGTTGGCCCTGCCGACAGCGATTTTCGATAAGCCGATTTTGCCGACCTAAGAATGTTCAAGCTAGGGTGTTCAATCTAGAGTGTTCAAGCTAGGGTGTTCAATCTAGAGTGTTCAATCTAGGGTGTTCAAGCTAGGATTTATATCGCTCAGACTTCAAAGAGACCTTTATTCAGGATATATTGACATGCCGCTATATGACTATCAGTGCGATCGCTGTGGCCCTTTTGAGGTATGGCATAAAATGTCTGAAACGGCCACACCCAGGGCTTGCCCTGAGTGTGAGGCCGTGGCCTCTCGAATTTTCACAGCGCCTAATATCAGTTTTGGCTCAAGCAGCCTAATGCAACGCGTCGGCTCAAAAGAACCTCGCCTGGTTAAGCGCCAAGGTGAACCGGCTAAACCCAAAAACCAGAGTGCCCGCAGTGGCACTCGCCCATGGATGTTGGGCCATGCAGCCGAACGACTCTAGATCGCTATCATGCTGCTGAACGGCGCTTATCTTATCAGCGAACAAAATATAACTTTGGTCGCTTGGCTGAGGCACATCTCAAAAGTAACGGTTGCCTATAGCTTGTGGGGACAGGTTTGTGCATCTTGGCTCAAGTCGCTGCCCTCAGCTAGACCAATCCAGCGATCCAGCATTGCTAAATCGAAGCCAGCGATCCGGCGATCGCCCACTTGCAACAGTGGTCTGCGAATCAAAATTGGTTGCGCCACCATCGCTGTTAAAGCAGCGTCAGCATCTATGTTGTGCAGGCAGATCTCTCCTCTGGTAATTGGTGGCGCTGTGGGATTGAACCATTCGGCTACCGGGCGATCGGTAAAAAATGGGCGCAAGGTTGCAGATGTCCACGGTTCTGTCAGCAGATTGTGTACATTCAAGATATGGCCTGCATCCTGTAGAATCTTTTTTTGCTTGGCATTGCCGATGCAGCCCGGTTTCTCATAGAAATCAATGATTGCCATCAGTTAGTCCTCGTCTTCGAGGGGAGAATTGAGGATGCTGAAAAGCGTCTCGGCTCCAAATTCTTTGGCATTGAGTTGTTGGACATGGGCGGTGATGCGCTCTGCTTCGGCCACATTCCCTAAGCGGGCCAGCATCAGTCCTGATGCCATGTAGGCGCTGAGGTACAGTCGCACGCTTTGGTCATCGAGATCTGCCAATAAAATAGGTTTGAGATCATCCCACTGTGTCGGCCATTGTTCAGCCTGTTGAATGCGTTCTATCACTGCGATCGCCATCGCTAGTGCTCTAGCATTTGGTTTTTGTAGAAGTAATAGCGATAGGCACTCACAAGCACATCCAATTCAATATCTGGCTGGGCTAGGGCTTGCTGAATGCATTGTTCAGAAGTTTCAGTATCTTCCCAAGTCTGAGCGCTGCCGCTAGCCATGTTTGAGCGTCAGCAGAGACAGCAAGCCAGGCTGGGGGTGTAGCAGATGTGGAGAGAGATGCGGTAGACATGGGCATGGCGTGAGTGTTTCTAATGGGAATGGCACGCTACTTTTTCGTGGGGTAATCCTTCAGGCAGATTGCCGTCGAGATAAGCTGCGATCGCTCTTTCTGGATTTACCTCACGAGTGGTCAGTAGCGCTGTGGCTCTCTGCTGCAGCCTGCGTCGTACGCCCTCACCGGCAGACGCTGCGATGGCAATATCGACATAGTGTAGGGGATGACGATTGCCGTCACCTCGCACATGCCATTCGTGTAAGCAACCAAAGCGGGTTAAATCTAGCGTCCAGGCTAGGTGCGGCTCGGTGTCGTCAGAGACCGTATAAACTTGCCACTGCAGGGATCGACCTGCATGAGCTGCGATAGTGCCATCGTCAGTGACAGCGACGGCTATCAGTTGTTCTGCCATGGGGTCAAAACCTCCAGGTAATGGTGACTTTTTCAGCCGTTTTGAGACACTCGTAAACTGTAGCGGGCCTGTTCATGGTGTGGCGGCGTCATAAAGCGGAAAAGAGATAAATTTATTAAAAGAGATAAATTCATTAAAAGAGATGCATCAATTATAGG
>JAAUPS010000234.1 GCA_012033015.1 Phormidesmis sp. RL_2_1 | reverse complement strand
TCGGTATCAATAATGTTGAGATAACGGCGCTGTGGCTTAAAGGGTTTGAGCGGCTGTCCGGTGACATAGCGCTTGAGGTTGGCATACAAAGGTGGCCCTTGGCGGACGGCAAACACGCCTGCTTTAGGGCGTGGATGGTTGACCATGGTGGCCACATCGCCAGCGGCAAAAATGTTGGCATAGCCGCAAGTTTGCAGGGTGTCGTTAACGGCAATGAAGCCACTATCGCTCAGGGCTAGACCGCTTTGGCTGAGCCACGGCGGCGCGGCAGCGTTGGTCACCCAGAAGGTGCGATCGCACGGCACCACCAATCCTGACTGACAGTGCACCGCCTGCTGGGTGACCTTACAAACATCTTCTTGCGTATGAACCACAATTTGGCGTGTTTTACACAGCCTTTCAACCATCCACTGGGTGAGTCGATTGCGCCCCTTGGCTAAATGTGCACCCCGCTGAAAAATATGAATAGCGATTTGTTGTTGGGGTTTTTCAGTGTAATTTTGCATGAGTTGCTGCAACCGGACATGCATGGCAAACGCCATCTCCACCCCACCAACCCCGCCGCCGACAATGCCAAGGGTCACCAGAGCGGTAGGATTATCTCCTAACGTTTGCGCTACCTGCTGCAGATACTGCTCCCAAGATTTCAACAACTGAGGCACAGGTTTGGCTGGCACCGCATAGCGATCAGCACCGGGCACCTGAGACTTGCTTGGCGTACTGCCAATATCAATCGAGAGGGTGTCGTATGCCATGGGCGGATGATGCCGACAAAAAATTTTCTGGCGCTCAGGATCAAGGCCAACCATCTCGTCCATGATCAGCCGACAGTTGGCAAAGCGAGTCAATGGCCGCAGGTCGATATGGGCAGTATCAAAGTCATAAAGTCCAGAGATATGACAAGGCAACATGCCAGAGTAGGGTGTATCGGCTAAATTGGTCACTAGCGTCAGCCGGACATCGGCAGGCCAAGGTTCCATCCCCATTTTGCGCAGCACTAAGGCATGACTATGGCCGCCCCCGACCAAAATCAAATCTTTGCCGATAGGAATAGACGGTTGCATAAGGTTTGAGCTGAGAGAGTATTTAATAATTAGGTAAAAATGGGTAGCTGCAGGAGCAAGCATCACCAGTTAATCGGATACACTCAGTAAAACCTACATATCCCCACAGAGATGACGCCCGCTGATCGAGACATCAGACTTCATAAACTTAATAAAGCTAAAAAGTTTTCCCCTGAAAGGTTTCTAAGGCAGATTCAAGTGAATGCCGAAAAGCTGAATTTAAGGCTATACAGGCTTCGAGGTGGTCAAATTGCCAACTTTTTGCACATTCCCAAAACCGGAGGCAGCGCCGTTAAAAATGCGCTGACTGGTCATCTGGGCACAGCGAATTTTAGAATCCATTTGCGGGGCCATAGCTGCCATCTTGAAGATATTCCGGTGGGCGATAAGTTCTTCTTTTTTTTGAGGGATCCACAGCAGCGGTTTGTGAGTTCGTTCAACCATAAAAAGGATGGTCGAGGCCGTTGGAAACATGCCAAAATCAAAGAGGAAACTGCCGCGCTGGCATGTTTTGACACCGCTAACCATTTAGCAGAATCTCTGTCTTCAGAGGACGATAAAATTCGTCAGGCGGCAGAACAGGGCATGAGATGTATTGAACATGTCAATACATTTTATGCTGATTGGTTTGTGTCAAAGGAGTATTTTTTGAGTCGCTCTGCTGATGCTTTATACATTGGCTTTCAAGAAAGCTTGGATGCTGATTTTAATCAGCTCAAACAAATTTTGAACCTACCAGAAACTTTGGCTCTTCCTGCTCGCGACAGCAAAAAAGCGAATAAAAACCCCAACCAACTGCCCACCCAGTTGACGGCACGCGCCCAGCATAATTTAGCTCAGTGGTATGCCGCTGACTACGACTTTTTAACCTTTTGTCGCGACCAAGCGGTTGACATTAATCGCCGCGCCTTGGCAACGGTTAAGCAGTAGTTTCAAGCGCAATCAAGTCTCATATTGCAATCAAGTCTGATATTGCAATCAAGTCTGATATTGCAATCAAGTCTCATATTGCATCTGTCGAGTTGCTTCAGACAGTCTCATCGGCTCAAGCTGTTACTCAAGCCGTTATTAGGACAACGGGCAACTCGACTAGCAGCGGTGAACCCTGCGTCGTCGTACGGCGCTAAGGAATGCTCACCAAGACAAAGTCAGAATGCATCTTTAACTTTGCATATATAGCGGTTGCCTAGTCAATCCAGCCTAGTCAAATCCCAGCTCGCGATCCTAGCTTTAGTGCAAGGACGAATTAGCCGAGGGCTTTTTCAATGGCTGCTTTGAGATTGGCATCGTCAGGTGCTGTTCGAGGCCCGAAGCGTTCGATCGTTTTACCATCGCGGTGAACGAGAAACTTACCAAAGTTCCAGTCGATATCAGGGCCGTCACCGACGAGAAAGTTAAACAGTGGGCTGCGGTTTGCGCCGTTCACGTCTTGCTTTTCGAGCAGGATGAATTTTACGCCGTATTTAGACTGGGTGAAAGCCATGATTTCTTCAGGGGTGCCTGGTTCTTGGCTGCCAAACTGATTGCAAGGGATGCCGACAATGACGAGGCCGCGATCACTGTATGCTTTTTCGAGTTCGACAAGGCCGCTGTATTGGGGTGTTAGTCCACACTGGCTAGCGACGTTGACGAATAAAACAACCTTATTTTCTAAGGTTTGTGGTGCAAGGGAGGTATTATCCAGGGTGACCAGATTGGTAGGTAAAGGCATAACAAGGTAGCGCAATTGACAACGCCTCCTATTATTCATGATTTTTACGTTTCCAGCTAAAAATCTCTTCTGTTTTAGCTGGAAAGCTGTAGCTTGGCCTGTTGTCCCGTAGAGGCTTCAGCCAGCGTGCTGTACCTGAGCCAAGTGACCAAAGCTATAATGCGTTACTCGCTGGCGTTGCCTTGCTGTAGCGGTATGCCCATCAGTACGGTCTGTATCTGCTCAGCTTTTTGCAGTTTAGTGTTCTAGCGCGATCGCATCTTCACGTTCTCCTTCAAAAAGAGTCTCTAGCGGACTGGCCTCTAGCCCCATTTCTGCCGTTAAGTAGCGCGCGAGGACATCATTTTGGCCATGGGTAACATAGATTTTTTTAGCGTTGGTCTGTTCGATGGTCTGGAGCAGTCCTGGCCAATCCGCATGATCAGAAAGCACAAATCCGCGTTCGTAGCCCCTTCGTCTGCGATTGCCGCGAACGGCCATCCAGCCAGAAGCAAAAGCCGTTTGAGGCTGTTTGAAGCGTTTCATCCAGCTAGAGCGATAGCTGGAAGGGGGGGCAATAATCAAGTCGCCAGCAAATTTATAAGATTTCTCCATTTGGGAGACTGGTAGGGTCGGTAGCATTTTGATACCAGCATCGCGATAGATATCGCTGAGGACATTGACAGCGCCGTGTAGATAAACCGTACGGTCAGTGAACTGGGTCAGTTCGGCCAGGACTCTTTGGGATTTGCCAAAGGCGTAGCAAAACAGGAGTGAGGGCCGAGTTGGCTCACGCTCCCACCACTGATAGATTTGCTCAGCCGTCACCTGGCCGCTATCCCAACGGTAGATGGGCAGGCCAAAGGTGGCTTCAGTGATGAAGTGATCGCACCTCACCACTTCAAACGGCTCGCACGATGGATCGAAATCGCGCTTATAGTCCCCCGAAACCACCCAAACGTCATGCTGGTGCTCTACACGCACCTGGGCCGAGCCGAGGACATGGCCGGCAGAATGAAAAGAAACCCAGGTATCGCCGATTTTGAGCTTTTCGCCATAGGCGACGCCACGGAGGTGAATATCCTTACCCAAGCGTTTGCGTAAGATGCCTTCAGAGATTGCCGTGGCGTAGTAGTGCTGGTGACCGCTGTAGGCGTGATCGGCGTGGGCATGAGTAATCAGCGCAGTTTCAACAGGTTGCCAAGGATCGATGTAAAAATCACCGGCTGTACAGTAAAGCCCTTGGGGGCGAACGGTAATCAGTGCAGCAGCCATGGGCAAGGGATTTCAATAAACAGGGGTCTAAATTGTAATAAATTTGTTTTGATTAAGGTGAGCGTACAATCAAACTCCTCTTGTATCATCAGTTTTATGGCGGAGATTAATGTCAATAAAATCAAGCTATCTCAACTGCGGGCATTGGTGGCGATCGCCCATACCGGTACGTTTAGTGATGCCGCCACGCAGTTAGACCTATCGCAGTCGGCAGTCAGTCATGCGATCGCCGCCTTAGAAGAAGAACTAGGCGTTAGCTTGCTCAGCCGAGGCCGCCAAGGCGCAGTCCTTACCCCCGTTGGCCAAGAAATTACCCACGAAGCCAACAAAATGCTGGCCCTGCTCAAAACCATTGGCCGTAGAGCGCAAGACGCCAAAGGATTGCAAGCGGGCCGGGTGCGCGTTGTCAGTTTTCGTAGCGCTGCTACCCACGTATTGCCCGTTATCATTGAAGAATTTCGTAAACAATACCCCGGTATCAGCGTCTCTATCGGTGAAGGGAACGATGTGCGTGGCGCTGAAGACATTTTGCGCCGAGGTGAGGCCGATGTCGGTTTCACCTACCTCCCCGTTAGCGATGCTTTTGATGCTTGGGAGCTATTTCGCGATGACTACATTGCTCTATTGCCTCAAGATAAAGCCCCTCCAGGCAATGGCCCCCTAACTTGGCAACAGCTCACCGCCCTACCCCTTATTTTACCTTTGCCCGATGACGGCTGCCGCTACAACGTAGATCAATACCTGCTGCGTCATGACCAAGCCATCCTCCCGGCCTACGAAGTTAAAGAAGACTCCACAGTTGTCAGTATGGTGCGCCGGGGCTTAGGGGCCACCATTATTGCCCAACTTGCTGCCGAACCCATTCCTGACGATGTTGTCGTTCGCCAATTGCCTGCGCCCTTGCAACGGATCATCGGCGTTATTACGTTAGCGGACGCCCTCCAAACACCGCCCGTTTTTGCTTTTTTAGACACCCTAAAAGCCACTTGGGAAAAAAAAGCAGCCACTGTTGTGGGCAATCCTTTGTAATGTGCACTGATGTCAGATGTATTGCAGATGAAGATTGACGGCTAATTTAATAAATTTTGATTTATTTTCACGGCGTTTGAACGGCTGCATGAAAATTGACTTATATTGAATTGGCATGTTTGTATCAGTTTTTGCCTCAGAGAGGTTTTAAGCTGATTTTTCTTGGTTCTATTTAACCTCGCTCGCTTGCTAAACCATGGGGCTTATATAGGCTGGGCGAACTGAAAGAACATGGGCAGTATTAAGGACTTTGCAAGTTGGCTGAGACTAGGTTTTAACAATAATTTTGCTGCCTTGTTCTCATTTTGGTTAATCGCAAAAAAGATATAGAAAAGCGCAGATGCATTCACTTTTTGCTACATCATGCTTTTTGCTACATCACATAGTCGGTGTAGGCCAATAATCTTAGCCCTCACATATTTCATATATGTAATGGCCCACGTGCTTAAAGTTATATTTATTTCGTTAAAAATCAGCTTGGTTTCAAAGGTTAATTAATACTATTGCAGTTATTCAACAGGCCAAAATATTATGGTTCAGCATCTATCTGAAGCAGGTAGTTATGATGAAAACGTGCCCTACTGTTTTTGTATGTTGGCATTTGGCGCACCATATCGCTTAGCAGCGAAAGAATTTTCTCAACAACTCCAGAAATACGGCGTTGAATTGATAGTCGCCACTGATCAACCTGATGACTTTGCAGATAGTCCAGGGGTTGTTGCAATCAAGTTTCATCGAAGGAGTATTCTTTATCCATACAACGATAAAAGGTTTGCCTTGGCTGCGGCGCTTGAGCATTATGAATGTGCTGTTTTGGTCGATGCCGATAGCACTATTGAAGGGGAGCTTCCCAAATACCTCCATGTACCCCCAGGTATGTATGCAGCGGTTGCATACAAAAGTTTGGAGGAAACTTTGAATCTTTACTATGCTCACAACTTTAAAGCGTGGCAAAAACTTGCTGGACGCTTCAAAATTGACTTAAAAAAAACTCAATGGGTTAGCGAAAACCTAGTCATCGTCAGGCGAGATCAAGGAAGGGAAAAAGATTTCCTTGAGTTATGGGCTGTTGCTGATCGCTGGCTAGGGATAAGACGCAAGTTTCAAGTGGATGCCGCCTATATTGGCGTGGCAGCGGCAAAAGTAGGATGGAAGGTCTATCGCCATGATGATTTCAAAAAAATGAGGGCCAATATTAGTCATAACGGGCATAAGTCTATTGGAATTCAGGGGAGAGCCGGACAATCAGGAAACGCTATCTCTAAACGATTCAACTTTTATCGGCGTTGGCTTTTAGCTGTTCTATGCACTCTCTACCAACCTCAAAAGTATTGGCTCTAATTGCTCATGCCGGATGCATCTAGCTGATGGTGTAGGGCTTTCAGAAAAAAAAGACTTACAGCTTCTGTCGAGTTAGTTAGGCCAATCGTAATCGCTAGAAGCCTTGACTAGCAGCGGCTAACTCGACTAGCAAAGTAAGAATGCATCCTTACTTTGCTATGTCACAGTTGGATATCAACAGTTAGATATCAGAGGATATCAGAAATTAATGTCAGAAATTAATGTCAGCAATTTCACTTCTGGGATCGCTCGTTCGGCGATCGCGAATTTTCTCGTACAGCGCTCTTTCTTCTTCACTTAAGGTTTTTGGCGGCGTAATCACTACCTTCACAAACTGATCACCACGTTCTGTTCCCTTTTTATTCGGCCAGCCCTTACCGCGCAGTCGTAGCGATTGACCTGACTTTACACCAGCCGGAATGCTGACGCTCACGTTGCCATCAGGCGTTGGCACCGACACTTTTGCTCCTAGCACGGCTTCATCAGGAGTAATCGGTACCTCACACACCAAATTGCCATCTTCAAATGCAAAGAAGCCATGGGGCAAAAATTCAACCGTGAGATAGACATCGCCTCGCTGCTGCGTTTGCGGGTTAGTTGCGCCTTTTCCCTTTAAACGAATTTTACTGCCCGGTTTTACCCCTGCCGGAATGCGTACTGTAACCGACTCGCTGCCGATGGTGAAGCGCTTTTGGCTGCCTCGAAAGGCTTCTGACATGCCGAGCTTGAGCGTCGTTTCTTGATCAAAAGGGCTTCGCCCTCTATGGCTACTGCCTGCCTGTTGGGTGGTGCTGGTCGCGTTTCTCGGATCAAAGCCGAAGCCACTGCTGCCGAAGCCCGTTGTATTAAATCCGCCTGCTCCGGGCCGCTGCTGATAGCTATAGTTCTG
Organism: Phormidesmis sp. RL_2_1; assembly: GCA_012033015.1. Lineage (GTDB taxonomy): Bacteria > Cyanobacteriota > Cyanobacteriia > Phormidesmidales > Phormidesmidaceae > Phormidesmis. Next base: position 616 of record JAAUPS010000234.1, on the reverse strand, counting down.
GGTGCGGCTGCCACCCCCCATTCGCCCTAGTAGCTCATTGATAAAATCATCAAAGCTGCCATAGGCTCCAAAGTCAAATCCGGCTGTGCCGACACCGCCTGGGCCACCGACGCCAGCGCCACCAGCACGACTGGCCTGCTGCCAATACTGACCAAACTGATCGTACTTTTTACGCTTGTCGTGATCGGAGAGCACTTCATAGGCTTCGCTGACTTCTTTAAACTTAGCTTCTGCCTTTTTGTCATTGGGATTGACGTCAGGATGATACTTGCGCGCTAGTTTACGAAATGAGCGCTTAATGTCATCGGCATCTGCCGTTTTACTGACCCCCAAAATGGCGTAGTAATCTTTGAAGTCAGTAGCAGCCATACGTAGCTTTTCTCCTATAACATCTTAAGCACAGCGTAGCAAAGCATAACCTGCTAGGAGGTTCGGTTTTGCGGTTCGGTTTTGCGGTTCGGTTTTGCGGTGCGACCGTAAGCTAAAGCAAGCTAAAGATGAAGTCAATGACGAGCAACCATGAATGGCGATTGAAGGCAGTGCCAACCATGGCAATTGAAGGCGATACCAACGTGCCCAAATTGAACCGCATTCATCTAAACCGCGTTCATCTAAA
>JAAUPS010000043.1 GCA_012033015.1 Phormidesmis sp. RL_2_1 | reverse complement strand
CGTTCAGCCCCCCAAAACCACCTCAAAGCAGTCCCAAAACAACCCCAAAACCAACCTCAAAAAATCTAAAGAAAAATACAGCATCATTCCCAGTGGAAGCCTATCAACTGCCTCTCAAAAGGGCTCACTCCCTGTGCTACCCTAGAAAAGTTCTATTAAATTCACACATCTGGATTTTCGGGTGTTTAGTGCGGGCCATTTCAGCGTTTTTTCGTTGAGAATACCTAGCCCTTCTAAATGCAGCCAGATGGAGGTTTAACCCGGAAGGAGAAATTCAATATGCCAGTCGTAACCCTGTCTGACCTACTAGAGTCAGGCGTGCACTTTGGGCACCAAACCCGACGCTGGAATCCGAAGATGGACGAATACATCTTCACTTCCCGCAATGGTGTTCATATCATTGATCTTGTTCAAACTGCCAACCTGTTAGAAGAAGCGTACAAATATGTGCGCAAATCAGCAGAAAATGGCAAAAGCTTTTTGTTTGTCGGCACCAAACGCCAAGCGGCCGGAATTGTGGCTCAAGAGGCCAGTCGCTGTGGTTCTTACTACGTGAATCAGCGATGGCTAGGGGGAATGCTCACCAACTGGACAACCATCAAAACCCGCGTAGAGCGTTTAAAAGAATTAGAGCGGATGCAATCCTCCGGAGCTTTAGATTTGCGGCCTAAAAAAGAAGGCGCAATGCTACGCCGCGAATTAGACAAACTGCAAAAGTATCTCGGTGGCATCAAAACGATGCGCCGCATCCCTGACGCGGTGATCATTGTCGATGTGCGCCGCGAGTATAACGCCGTACAAGAATGCCAGAAGCTGGGTTTGCCGATCATTTCTTTGTTGGATACGAATTGTGATCCTGATGTTGTCGATGTGCCCATTCCGGCGAACGATGACGCTATTCGTGCGATTAAGCTGGTGATCGGTCGCTTGGCAGATGCGATTTACGAAGGTTCTCGGGGGGGCGGTACCGACAGCGGTAGCGGTAATTATGCGGCCCATGCAGCAGACATCTATGATGGCTATGACGGTGCTGACTACGATGATGACGGCGCTGAAATCAGCGCTGATGATTTAGAATCAGCCCCCGAGGCAACGACTGACAGCTAATTACCTGCCTCAGTTCATTGACAAAGATCGCTGCAAAGGATCATTTGAAAACCACTAGTAAACCCATAGGACGGAGGCCCCATGGCAGACATTTCTGCGAAGCAGGTAAAAGAACTGCGTGACAAAACAGGCGCAGGCATGATGGATTGTAAAAAAGCCCTCATAGAGAGCAATGGCGATGCGGAAAAAGCCAGCGAATGGTTGCGCCAAAAGGGCATTACTTCAGCCGCTAAAAAAGAAAGCCGTGTGGCTTCTGAGGGCTTAGTACATAGCTACATTCATACCGGTGGCCGAGTCGGTGTACTGGTAGAGATTAACTGTGAAACTGACTTTGTTGCTCGTCGTGAAGAGTTTAAAACGCTCGCCCGTGATGTCGCTATGCAAATTGCGGCATCGCCCAACGTCGAATATGTCAAAGTCAGCGACATTCCGCCCGAAATCATTGAAAGCGAAAAGCAAATTGAGATGGGGCGAGATGATCTGGGCAAAAACCAGAGAATATCAAGGAAAAGATTGTTCAAGGACGTATTGATAAGCGTCTCAAGGAGCTTTCTTTGATTGATCAGCCTTTCATTAAAGATCAAAACATTACGGTCGAAGAGTTGGTCAAGCAGGCGGTCTCTAAACTAGGCGAAAATATCCAAATTCGTCGCTTCTCTCGCTTTATTTTGGGTGAAGGTATTGAGAAAGAAGAAGTGAATTTTGCAGATGAAGTTGCCGCTCAAACAGGCCGCAAATAAGGGATATCCCGGCTGAAGTTCCAGCATGATTTGAGAGTCGGGTTCTTCTTTGATGCGAAGAGCCCGATTTTTATGAGCTGTTTTTTGATTTCAGGTTCGCTGAAAAAACTGGAATATCGCCAAGAAACATCGCTAAGGAACATCGCCAATAGGTTGGCAAAATCGCTATTGTGTAGCCAATGGATACATCTAGCGGCCATAGCATCTATTATCTTCCAAACGATGGGTTCAGCACTTCAAATAAAGGCATATGGTTAAAGCAAGTAGCCGAATTGAACAGGAACTAGCGCTGCTCCAACAGCAGACAGAAGCCATGTCTGATGCGTTAGAGCCGTTGTACGAAGGCTATTTGAAGGCTTTGAGTGAAGCGGTAAAACGGCAGCTTGTGTTAGCGGCTTACCATTTGTGTACGCAGGCCTATCCTGATAAATTTTTGGTGCTTTCGTGGGAGCAGCGTAATCAGCTTCAGCAGTCTTTGCAAATATTGGCTGGGCAAATTTATCCGCAGCTTCAGCTCCAGTATGAGCAGGCCAAAAAGACGAGCCGTCAGCCTCAACAGCATAATGGGCTCGCTTTTTTGCAGCGCTTGTTGGAGGCTCGATCTACCGGAAATGCGATGTTGATAAAGTCTGCCAATCAGGCGAATACTCGCATGGGCGGAACCGATGATAACCAAGCTAAGGAAGACAGAAAAGAGGAATCTTTGGGCCATAATTCCTTATCTTCTGAAGATTTTGAACCCATTGATTTTGACCATCAAGGTTTAGAGAGTCGCAGCTCAGAGCAGCACGGTTCAGATCAGCACGGTTCAGATCAGCACGGTTCAGAGCGGTACGACTTAGAAGGTGACGGCTTAGAAGGTGACGGCTTAGAAGGTGACGACTTAGAAGGTGACGGCTTAGAAGGTGACGGTTGGGATCGTCGTGATGGTGCCCATGGGGACGAGTTAGATTTTGAAATGGATGTCCCTGCTGCCGATCAGCGATTGACGATGGATGAGGAAGATGATTTGCTGGCTGCTTTGGAAGGATTGGCCCGTCGCTCTCTAGAGGGCTATGGGCGACAAAGTCAGCGCACAGAGACTGCGGCAGAAGAGGTGGAAAAGCCTTTGGCGCCGATTCACTTGGTGAAGCAGCAGGTGCTGTTAGAAAAGTCGATTCAAGATGTGTTTGCTACCGTTTCAGAAGAGGCCAATGCACTACTGCAAAAGGCGCAGGTTATGCCCAGTTTCCCTAAGGCATTACTGGCTGCTGCCACTGATTCTCAGGGAATAGGCGATCCGGCTAATGCCGTGCCCAATGTCGTCAAGGTTTCAGTGCGGGTGATGCAAGGTGAAGCCTTGTTAGAGGATGATGCATTGGCAGCAGGTGAGCTAGATAGCCCTTTGGGTGATGATGAATTCAATCTGGATGATGGCGTAGCTGATCCTGATTCGGGGGATCTAGGTGCTTCCAAGGCGGCTGACGATGTCCATTTGAGAAGGCGCTCTCAGCGCGATCGCAACTTCAACCGACTTGATCGGCGATCGCCCAGCCCAGATAGTCACGGTGAGATCTCTGGCGGCAAGTTTCCCAGAGACGATAGGTTAGGGCGAATGCCCCGTTCGAGTCACTCTCCAGTGCGCCGGATTGTTTCCCGTGAGATTATGGAAATAGATGCTCTACCAGAACTTGCTGCCATTAGCTTGAGGCTGAGCGAAGTAGAGTTTACAGATCCAACCGTGTCGGCTTGCGCAGTCGTCTTCGACAAAAGCTGAACGAGCTGAAAAAGTTAGGTGTCCGTTACAAAAAGACTCAACGGGCCTTAGAAACAGCGCAAGCTGAGGACGCTTGGCGCTCTAGCTGGACAGTTCGACATGATGATGATCGCCCATAAAATGGAACATACCTACTCTTTCCAGAGACGATCAGTTCTAGCGATGTTTCTTCGCCATGTTTGAGCAATATGGAGCAGCAGTCCCCCAACAGCCATGCCAGCAACCCTGCATCAACATCTCCCGCCCTACCAGATTGGGTGCGTTTACAAAAGGCGCTGAGCATAGAATCTGAGCGTGGTTTTAATAATATTGAAGGCCATCAGCAGCGCTTTAGTGAGTTTGTCTCGAGTAGTTTGCTAGATGGGCTGAAAGTGCTTGCAGACCACTTTCCAAGTTCGTTGAAAGAGGTGAACAAGTGGCAAGTTTTGGCCCAACAGTTTGATCAATACAGCAGCCTTTCTTTTCCCAGCGTCAGCACTTAGTGGCCGATACTCGCCGCTTTTTGCACCGTGCCAGACAAACGACTGAATCGCTACCCCATTCGAGAGGCGGTGTGATGGCAGAAGGCGGTGCTGATTACAGTGCTGATGGCAATGCGGTTAAAAGCGTTGTGAAATCTGGCCAACCTGTAGGCCAACCAAAGCCTAAAAAGGCCAACAAAGGTCAAGCGAAATCGTCTAAAACCTCACCTAAGGTTCGCGATGTGACTGGCCTAGTCGATCGGCCCAATTCTAACCATCCTCTCGATAAGCCCTTGACCTATCTCCCTGGTATTGGCCCACACAAAGCTGAAAAGCTAGCTAAATTAGGGCTTTTGAGTTTGCGAGATGCTTTGTTTTACTACCCTCGCGACTATATTGACTATGCCCGACAAGTCAATATTAAGGATTTGGTGCCGGGGGAGACGGTGACGATTGTGGCCACGGTGAAGCGCTGCAACTGCTTTAATAGTCCGCGCAATACTAAGTTAACGATTTTTGAGCTGACGGTATATGACAGTAGCTCGCGGCTAAAAATTAGTCGATTTTTGGCTGGGGGGCATTTTCGCTCTCGGGGGTGGCAGGAAAAGCAAAAGCGACTGTATTTACCCGGTGTGGTGGTGGCGATTTCGGGGCTGGTGAAGCAGAACAAGTATGGCCTCAATATCGATAATCCTGAGATTGAGGTGCTAGGCGGAAAAGGTGATGCGATCGACTCGCTAACGGTGGGTCGAGTGGTGCCGGTATATCCGCTGACGGATGGCGTTGGCGCAGATCTGGTGCGCCAAGCCGTGGTGGCTGCGTTGCCATCAGTGGTAGAGCTACAAGATCCATTGCCGAGGGCGCTGCGCGAGCAGTATACGCTGGTGGAATTGGCAGTGGCGATCGCACATATCCACTTTCCTCCCGACACCGACGCACTGGCGCTGGCCCGTCGGCGTCTGGTGTTTGATGAATTCTTTTACCTACAGTTGGGCCTGTTGCGCCGCCGCCAAGCCCAGCAACAGCAGCAAACCACCGCTCAAATGGCACCTACAGGCGAGCTAATAGACGCCTTTTACGAGGTTCTTCCCTTCCAATTTACCGCTGCTCAAAACCGGGTCGTGCAGGAAATTTTGACCGATTTACAGTCCACCGCACCGATGAATCGCTTGGTACAGGGCGATGTTGGTTCTGGTAAAACAGTGGTTGCCGTTGTCGGTATATTAGCGGCTATTCAAGCTGGCTATCAAGCCGCGCTGATGGCCCCGACTGAAGTCCTCGCTGAGCAGCACTATCGCAAGCTCGTGGAATGGTTTAATCTATTGCACTTACCTGTAGAGCTACTCACAGGCTCGACCAAAACAGCCAAACGCAGAAAGATTCATCAAGAGCTTATGACCGGTGAACTGCCTGTTTTAGTCGGCACCCACGCCCTGATTGAAGACCCGGTAAAATTCGCTAACTTAGGCCTAGTGGCGATCGATGAGCAACATCGATTTGGCGTTGCCCAAAGGGCTAAGCTTCAACAAAAAGGTCATAATCCCCATGTCCTTACCCTGACGGCCACCCCTATTCCCAGAACCCTAGCACTGACAATTCATGGTGATTTGGATGTGAGTCAAATCGATCAACTGCCTCCTGGGAGAAAAGCGATTCAAACGACAGTGCTCGGTGGGCGTGAGCGAGCCGATGCCTACGATTTGATGCGGCGAGAAATTGCCCAAGGGCGTCAGGTTTATATCGTGCTGCCTCTGGTTGAAGAATCCGAGAAGCTAGATCTGCGCTCGGCAATGGAAGAGTACACCCGCTTACAGGAGACGATTTTCCCTGAGTTTGTGGTCGGACTGCTCCACGGACGCCTCAGTTCAGCCGAAAAAGATGCTGCCATCAGCGCTTTTCGAGACCAGCAAACGCAAATTTTGGTTTCGACCACCGTGGTCGAGGTGGGGGTAGATGTTCCCAACGCCACAGTGATGTTGATTGAACATGCGGAACGATTTGGTTTATCGCAGCTCCATCAGTTGCGAGGACGTGTGGGCCGAGGGGGCTCACAGTCTTATTGTTTGCTGATGACCAGCAGCAAAAGCGAAGTGGCCATGCAGCGGCTCAAAGTACTAGAGCAATCGCAAGATGGCTTCTTCATCTCTGAAATGGATATGCGCTTTCGGGGGCCAGGGCAGGTTCTGGGCACACGCCAGTCAGGGCTGCCTGACTTTGCCTTGGCCAGTTTGGTGGAAGATCAAGATGTGCTAGAGCTGGCACGGACGGCTGCTACCAATGTCTTGGCGCAGCAGAGTGAATCGGGCGGAGATGGACTAACCCGCTGGCCCCTCATGGAAAAAGAATTGGCACGGCGCTATCAAAAGCTGATGGGCGGCGCAATTTTAACCTAGATTTTTGGCCTAGATTTTTGACCTAGATTTTTGACCTAGATTTTTGACCCATGCTAGATTCTGATTCTAGTTGGAGCCATTGAAAGATATGCGGCCACCAGACTGCATATCCTTTTGGTTTTTGCGGTTCGATGGCTTATTCAAACATGGCCGCAATATCGCCATAGCACAGCTTTACCAACCAGCCAGCAGCGACTAACTTGATCGCTTCTAGGCCCCAGTAAAAGGCGTGCATGTAGGTCATCGCTTGGGGCACAGGTGCAGTGATTTGTTCGCGAAAGGAGCCAGTGAGATCGAGCCCTAAGGCGCTCATGTGAGGCGTGAGGATATAGGTGTAGGTGAGTGCGATCGCAAACAGCAGCCCACTCAATATCAGCGCCCACCGACTGCGAGAGCCACTTGCCACCACCCCAAACTGGCTACGGCGCTGACGCAGGGCCAACAAGCCAGATAAAATTGCCGCCGCACAAAGGAGTTCCACCCGGTTAAAAAGCCAAAAAATGCTGTAGCCAGCGGTGGCAAAACTAGCATCATTCATCATGCCCGACTCGTACATCATGGGCATGAGTAAAAAGTCGATCAAGGCGCTGCTACTCAGCCAAAAAGTAACCACCAAAAGTACCAACGCATCCCAGTTGAACTGTCCCAAAGAAAGTGGGGAAGAAAATTTAGAGGTATTCATAGATGAAGAGTGATCAAATTGCTGATCAAAATATTTATGAGGGTGTCCTTTTACCTTAGCGAAAGGAAACTCTTCTTCCAGTGAATATTCCTTGCAAAACACTAAGCCGCCGAGAAGGAAATTCGCATCGCTTCATAAAAATCTCTCCACCGTACCTCGACTAGATTGGGCCAGTGATATAGGGTAATAGCTGCCCACCGGGTCGCATCATATGCTACATTCTATAAGCTGCAAATGAGCGTGGGTCAGTGCCCGAGTGGTTAATGGGGGTGGACTGTAAATCCACTAGCTATGCTTACGCTGGTTCGAATCCAGCCTGGCCCACCATGCGTCTTGTTATGGCGTTCTTCGTTGACATGAAAACAAACAGTTGCAGCGCCCATGTGGCTCAGTGGTAGAGCACACCCTTGGTAAGGGTGAGGTCACGAGTTCAATCCTCGTCATGGGCTTTTTATTCAACAACTCGCAATCGTCCAGCGCTGAGAGCCTCATAGATTTTGTTGATCATGGCTTCATCTTCAGGGCTGATTTTGCCACTGGCAAACAGAGACATTAGCACACCTTGGTCTGCCCGTGTAATTTGGCGAGTGGCAAAGATTTTAGCAGCTCTCTTTTCGATAGACGACATAGGCGTTAGTAGCAGTCGTGAGTAAACGTAGGACAAATAAGGATTGCAGCTATTAAGGTGCCCCATTTTTAAAGGCTAGATACGTGCCAAAAAAACAACCCCCTTACCAGCAGGCAAGGAGGTCGAAAGTCAATGCCGAGATGAGTGTCGATCACCACAGCAGTTATCGCATCCGTTAGATGGTGCCAATGAAACGGTTGCCAATTAAACGGCTGCCAGTTCAGGTACAGGACGCTTGCTATTGCGGATGTTGCTAATCGCCTCAGCATAGTCATCTGCCTTAAAGACCGCAGAGCCAGCAACAATAGCGTTAGCACCGGCTTCGAGCACCTGCCACGTATTGTGAGATTTGAGTCCACCGTCTACTTCAATCCAAGGGTCGAGACCGCGCTCATCACACATTGCCCTGAGCTTACGGATTTTAGGAACCACGCCAGGAATGAAGCTTTGGCCGCCAAAGCCAGGATTGACGCTCATGATCAGAACTAGATCGCAGAGGTCTAAGCTGTATTCAATGATGTCTAGATTAGTTCCGGGGTTAAGCACCACGCCCGCTTGTTTACCGCATTCTTTGATTTGGCCAAGGGTGCGATGTAAATGGGGTGAAGCATTGTGCTCAGCGTGTACAGAGATAATGTCAGCACCTGCCTTGGCAAAGTCCTCGACGTACTTTTCGGGTTCAACAATCATCAGGTGGACATCAAGCGGCTTGTCAGTATGGGGGCGAACAGCGTCCACAATCATTGGGCCAATAGTGATGTTAGGAACGAAGCGTCCGTCCATGACATCAATATGAATCCAGTCGGCACCAGCTTTATCTACCGCACGAATTTCCTCACCTAGGCGACCAAAGTCAGCGGACAAAATCGACGGTGAAATGACGACAGATTTGTTGGAGCTTGCCATAGGGGGAGTTCCTCTCGTTATAGGGATGATCTGTAAGGACAGTAAGTTGTTTTTAGAAAGAGCTATAAAGAAAAGTCAATATAGTGTGCCTATTGTAACAAAATACTTATCCGCCTCATCACCTGATCTGGCCTAGTACGGAAAAATGTGGGACGAGTTTGCTGCATATTTTTTGCTACATATTTTTTATAGAGCGGTTTACGGATACACAACTCACGGATACACAACTCATAGAGAAGGCCATAAAAAAGGCTATGCCTACGCCAACTGCGAGCCACTTGGCCCGTTGTTCTCTCAGAGTTTTGACAACAAGCGCGTATTCAAGCCAAGTGCCAAACGTCATATAGCCTCTGTCGAGTGAGTTAGGACAATAGTAATGGCTAGAAGCCTTGACTAGCAGCAGCTAACTCGACAGAAGCTATGGAACGCTACAGCAGCTTTTGACCAAGTTTGGCTTGCTGTTCAATTCCTGCTGTAGATAATTTAAGTTAAAGTTGCTCTATTCCGTTGCACGTCATTTAACCTCAACTATTTTCAGTTTTATGGAAAACCCCATGGGCAACTCATCTGAGAGAAACAATCTTGAGCATCAGCATCAACCGTCTTGGCGTTATTTTCTCCATGGGATGGTCAGCCGATTGGGGCTGCGGTTGGGAACTCATATGGGTATTGGGGTAGGGATTGTGGCGCTGGGAATGCCTGTACTGGCCCTATCAACGTCTGTGGGTATGGAGGGGATTGATGCTCGTAGGCTGCATGAAGCGCCTTTTAACCTGACGGGCAAAAAAATTGCGATTGGGCAGGTGGAAATTGGGCGGCCTGGTCAGTTTGGCATTGATAAGATTGCCAATGAAAATAGGGTAGTACGGGTATGGCGTATTTTTGAGCTAGATGGGCCTGCCATTGCCGATACCTCTGTCGATGGTCATGCTGCCAATGTTGCCAGTGTCATGATTAGCCACGATAAGATGTTTCGGGGCGTTGCGCCTGATGCTGTGCTCTACTCAGCCGCTGTTGGTAGTTTTGATGAATTTACCGGACAGCCAGAGGAATGTTTGGCCGCCCAACATGTGGCCTTACAAAATAGTGGAGATGTCCGCGCTACTAACTTTAGCTTTGGTGAACCCCTCAGCCGCGACGAGCGGCCCAATGCCAGACTCGACGGCGATGCGCTGCTAACCCTTTGCATTGATTGGTCTTCGCGGGCGCACAAACTCCTGTATGTGATTGCTGGTAATCAAGGCCGTGGCGGTATTCCTATCCCAACAGACAATTTCAACGGTATTAATGTTGCTTACTCTACTCGAGTCGATGGCAAGTTTGTCCGACTGGATCCTGCTAATTTGACCAGTGAGCCCAGAAGGCCGGTGGAAGAATCGAATGTGGGTGCCCGTCGCTCGATTAACTTAGTCGCGCCGGGGAGTGACATTGAGATGTTTGAGGCTAGCGGTGCGCCGACGGTGAGCAGTGGCACGAGCTTTGCCGCCCCCCATGTGGTCGCGACAGTCGCTTTGCTACAGGAGTTTGGCGATCGCCAATTTCGAGTCGGTGCCAGCAACTGGAGCTTAGATTCTCGCGAGCCCTTGGTGATGAAATCAGTGATTCTCAATTCGGCAGATAAGCTGCAAGATCCTGGTGATGGTTCACTGCTAGGGATGAGCCGCACCTTACTAGATGAGAGCGGCAAGGATTGGACTCAGTCAGACGCGTACAGTGATCCCAAAATCCCTCTCCATGTAGAGTTAGGCACAGGTCACCTCAATGCTTTTCGAGCGTATGAACAGTTGGCGGGTGGGCAGTGGGCACCGGGGATGATACCTACGATTGGTTGGAGCTATGTGACATCTGCTGAAAGCAATATTCAGGACTATGTGTTTGAGCAAACCCTTGAAGGCGGTAGCTACGTCAATGCCACGCTTTCTTGGGAGCGTATGGTTGAGCTTAATTCCGCCGATGAATACTATGATCTTGGTGAACGCTTTACAGGTCAGCCTTTGGGCAATTTAGATCTGTATTTGATGCCAGCGGATGCTGATGATGTGCGTCAGAGCGTATGGTCTTCGATTAGTGAAGAAGATAGCCTAGAGCATATTTTTATTCCGATCCCTGCGGATGGTCAATATAAGCTGCGGGTGGTGCAGCAAAGCAGCGGTGAAACGATTCCTTATTCGTTGGCTTGGTGGGCCAAGGGCGTTCAGTAGCCAAGGGTGGTTCACTAAGGAGACCTTTGGTAAGGGGAATGTGTTGTTTAGGTGCTCGTGGTTGGGTATTGGTGGTTGGGTATTGGTGGTTAAGTATTGGTGGCGTCCGGCCAAAGCAAGCGCACTGCTAATAAGCCAAAGCCAATTGCCGCAATGCCTTTGACCAGTTTCTCAGGCAGTAAAAGGGCGGTGCTTTCGCCTAGTAATACGCCCAGTAAAGAGGCTAATAGCAGGGCACTAGCTGAGCCGAGAAAGACGGCCTTAGGTGAGGGGGAAGATCCGCCGAGGGCGATCGCAGCCAACTGACTTTTATCACCCAGTTCTGATACAAATACAGTGACAAAGCTGACTATAAAAAGCTGGAAATCCATATGATGTTCTATCTGTGGGTTCTGTTCAGTGGTTTGATTCAGTAGCTTGATTCAGTGGCTTGATTCAGTAGCTTAATAGGGAGGCGCTGTGAATGGTAGGCGACTGAAAATTAGTGGCCTAGAATGTCTCCAACAAGGCCAATCGTAATCAGCATCAGCAAGATTCCAGCATAGGTATCTAGCGTATCTTCAGAGAGGTGCTTGGCCATCCACTGCCCTAGCAAAACCCCGATTAAGCTGGTGGAAATCAGTGCTAGTCCTGCCCCCAAAAACACCACAAATGGGGCTTTTGACTGAGCGCTCAGCAGCAGGGTGGCCACTTGGGTCTTATCCCCGAGTTCTGCCAAAAAAATTGTGATAAAGGTAGATAAAAAGACACCCCAAAACGCACTGGGGGCAAGATTCTCCAGCGGTTTGCTAGCCGGTGGCTCAGCCGATAGTCTGGACTCAGAGGGGGGAATAACAGGCAATGTCACAGCACAATGTCACAGCAACGGTAATTTCATATTTGTTTCATTATCTGTAATGCCTTCCCCATACGCAATCAGTTCCTAGCTCTTCTCGATTCCTAGGTCTTCTCGACGATGACTAGGTCTTACAACTGAGTCTCAGGCGTCTCAGAAGTTGGTGCTATCATCTGAGTCTCAATGCCGACGGCCTCATGAAATCGCTCCATTTCCTCACTGCGGTTGCCATACACGCCATTGATTTGCTGCTGGCAACATTCAATGGCAAAGTCGTTCAGTTCGGCAGGCTGGATATGGTATAGCTGCTCAAAGGTATCGGGCTGGACACGGCAAAAGTTGGGGCGCTCGGCGTAAATGCGGCAATTGCGCTGGGTTTGATCATAGTTGATGCACCAGCCATCGTCACCCACCATGCTCATGTAGAGCGCTAGCTCAGTGGGTGAAAGATACTCAGAAAGGTCAGGGCGATCTGCTGGGTCGAGCTGACAGCAGGCCCCACAATTTTTAACGCACTGCCAAGTAGCCATAAAAAGTCGTCATTATTCGAGTGAGGATAAGCCAGATTAGGCTAGCCAGATTAGGCTCAGCGGGGCGATTTTAAACCAGAAAGCACCGTGTTTACCTTATCCTGAAAGTGCTGCAAACATTGCGTAAATATCTAGAGCAAATACCCGCAATGCACTGGCAATAAAGGGGGTAGTAAAACTTAGAATTTTGTAAATAAATTTTAATTCGGATTGCCGCCAACAGGTACAATGCTTGCAGTGAAATTGACCCAATATGGTTCGCACCCGGACTGTTCGGAGGATAAATGGCTTTTTTAGATGGCGCGCTTTCTTTTGTCGGTAATATCGATTTTGTATTGATTGGTCAGCTCACTATGCTGGCACTCGTGGTCATTGCGGGGCCTGCGGTCGTCTTTTTGCTGGCACTTCGAGGCGGCGATTTGTAAGGCTTTGCTTGCGGCAATCACCGACAATTAATCACACAGATCAATAAAGATCAATAAAGATCAATAAGATCAGTTGAAAACAAGGCTGATGGGTTGAAAACAAGGATGATTAGTTGAAAATAATGATTAAAAAGAACTAATTGTTTGAAGGGTGATGAATAGTGATGACTTGAGATCAGTCGATTCAGTGATGAACTCGTGATGGACTCAGTGATGGACTCAGTGAGTAGCGTAAGTTGACGAATTAAAGTTGACGAACGAAATATTCATCGCCCTATTGTTCGTCCCTTTGATCCCCCCCCTTGACTCTCCTGCTGGTGTCTACATCAGGAGAGTTTTTCATGGCGCTGCTGCAAAATAAATTGTGCGATCGCCAAATCTACTGGCGTAGTCACCTTTAAGTTTGTTTCCTCCCCTTCCACGATACTCACAGGTACATCACACTTTTCTAATAAAGCCGCATCATCGGTCACCTGCCAATTTTGCTGCTGCCCTCGCTCGTGGCAGCGCTTGAGCACATCTACCTCAAAGCCTTGGGGTGTTTGCGCTGCCCAAAGCTGAGCGCGATCCGGCGTGTGGGTAATGACCTGCTGAGCATTGACCTGCTTAATGGTGTCTTTGACCGGTACTGCTGCAATAAATCCCTGCATTTGTACAACGGCTGCAGCACAGCGATCGAATAACGCTGGTGTGGCTAAACAGCGTGCCCCATCGTGAATCAGCACATGGGCAGCATCGGCAGGCAACGCCCGTATCCCTGATAAACCGAGGCTTGCCGGGTGCTACCCCCCCTAATAAATATGACTGGCTTGGACAAATGCCCTTGAGTGACCATCTGCTCGACGATGTGCTCGAAGTCTGGTTGATCAACCGGCTGGCAAATAATCCCAATCCATTGAATTTGGCTAGCGGCGGCGGCGGCGCTGAGGGTCCAAGCCAAAATCGGGCGCTCTAGCAGAGGCATGAGTAGTTTGTTCCGAGTTTTGGCAGAAGCGGCCCCGCCATCCCAACCCATCCGACGGCCTACACCCGCCGCTGGAATCAGTAAGTGCATATCAAAAAGTGCATATCCAAGAAAAACGTCTGAAAAACGTCTGAAAAACGTCTGGAAAAAGCGATCTCCCTTGTAGCTTAGAGCACCGTTACCCCTCTATTTTGATGGAATGTCTAGGTGATTTCGGTTTTATTTCTAACGACAAGCGCGTTAAGCCCCCGACGTCCCCTAAAATGTGGACGGATAAAAATATTAACTTTTAACCACATGCGCATACTGGCCCTCGTCCCTGGTGGCATCAGCGATCAGCTTTTGTTCTTTCCCGCCTTAGAAGATATCAAAAGGGCTTACCCAAACGCTGAAATTGGTGTTGTGGTTGAGCCTCAGGCAGCCGCTGCCTACCGAGTTTCCAAAATTGTCGATACCGTGGTGCCGTTTGCTTTTGCGGCGGCAAATAGCTCTTCTGATTGGGCCAACCTATTGGGCATTATTCGCGATCGCGAATATGAAGTTGCCCTGACCACGAATACCAAATGGGGCACGGGCCTACTGCTGTGGCTGAGCGGCACCCCGACGCGAATCGCCTACAGCACAACGGACACGCCTTGGTTTTACACCACTACTGTCGTCGATAAAGCTTCTCAGCCAGCCCAGTATCAGGCTGAACGCTATCACGAACTGCTGCGCCCTCTCGACATTAACGGGCCTACACCAGCGCCCAGCATTAATGTGCCAGAAGGGGACATCGCTTGGGCCAGCGCTTTGCGCGATCGCCTCCAGCTTACCAGCGGTTACGTTTTGATGTACCCAGGGCCTGCCACTGGCAAAGGCGATAAGCTGGCCAGCTATCCTACCGCTAGCTGGCAAATCCTGATTCAAGACTTCAGGGCCAAGCAGCCCAAGCTGCCCATCGTGCTTCTTCAAACCGAAGACAGCAGCGCTCAGGTGAATGCCCTCAAAAGCGCAGACACTAACCTCACCGTAGCTGCTACTGAGAACCTAGGGCAAAGCGCCGCCTTAATAGCTGGGGCGGATTTGGTTTTGACCCCTGACAGTCACATTATGCAGCTTGCGGTGGCCCTCAAGGTATTCACCCTCGCCCTCTTTGGCACAAATAAACCCAGCGAAATGTTGCCACCCATAGACGGAGCAGACACTCGGTTTTTGGGCATTGCCTCGGAGACCAACACAATAGCTGATATCCAGCCAGAGACCGTTTTACAAAAAGTATGGGGTGGCAGCTAAAGCGAATCGCTATCGGCTAAAAGCTCATTTGTGACAACTCTACCCGTGTAAAAATTATGGATCGTATTCAAGTGCAGGCTTCTAAGCTTTGGGATCTCCTCTTTGCTGAAGAAACTGCCGAAACCTATCAAAACACGCTCAATTTAACCGGTACCATTCTCAAAGAGATTGCCCAGTTGATATGGCTGATTATTTGCTCATTTTTTGTCTTTGGTGCTTGGTTTAGTGAAACCTCTGTCAAAGCCGGTAGCAGTATCCGCCGTTGGGTCGATGAACAAAGCAATCCGTCTAGTGCCTCTGCCGATACTAAAGACCTCACTGCAACAGGTAAAGATCTCCTAGAGACAGGGCGCACGGGTATTGTCTATTTACTCAACCAAGCCCGGCAGCAGCTTGGCATTGATCCGGTTGAAGCACCTCAAAAGCCAACCAAAATCGTCAATAGCCCCCCTGCTGCTCCAGCCGACCCGCCGAGCAGCGCCCCAGATGCACCTGCGAAAGCCGCACCTGCGAAGCCCGTTGCTGATTCTAAACCCGTCACCAGTACCGCTGCTAGCAGCACCGTGACCGAAACTTCCCGTGAAGATGCTGACGATGACTGGCCGCCTCAAGAAGCTGATGATTAAAAACTTTTTCGCTAGCCCTTTTGATGGGCAGCCTTTTGATGGGCAGCCTTTTGGTTGAAAACCGGCTGACTGGAAGCCTTCTAACTGAAAACGCCATTTCTGGTTTAGCACTTCGCTTGCAGAAATGGCGTTTCTGTTTTTTGGGTCTTGTTTTTTGGGTCTTGGTTTTCTGGTCTTGGTTTTTTGCTACTGGCTTGTTCAGTTAGCTTTACTGGGTTACCGTCCACCAGCCGAAGCCTGGCCCAATAAAACGAATAGTCAGCCACAGAACAATCATTAAAATAATGCCAACCCAAGCCCCTTTGGTTGTCCAACTGACAAATTTGGCGGCGGCGTCTTTACTAATGGGCAAACCAGGAAGAATAGGCTCTGGTTTACCGTAGTTTTCACCTAGCGACTGTTGGCGACGTTTAGATTCTCCCATTTTCTTTAACCCAGCTCAAAATTTCTGCTCAATTATGTTCCTTGGGCGCTGCTCTAGAGACCGTAGGGCTTTCTTAAGCTCGTACTGCCTCAAAGCACCGCTGAGAAACTCATTTATTTTCTAGCGTTAGCCTTTTTTTGATCAAGGCTCTTAGTTACCACAGAGCGCAGTTACCACAGAGCGCAGTTACCAAAGAGCGCAGGCGATAGAGCCTGTAGCGCTGATCCTGTGGCGCTGATCTAAGGTGACCATCATCGCACCCATCATAGTGGCTAACTCTAAGGAACATCCGTGAGCGCAGGTTAAATTATCATTTGTTTAGAGAGTTGGTTGGTAGCGTGGTCTAAAGGCGTCAGGTCTTAAAGGTGTCGGGTTTCCAGCCGTCAGGTTGCAAGCCGTCGGGTTTCAAGTCTAGATGCCGTTATCTAAAATATTGCTATCTCAAGTATTGCTATCTAGAAGCGGCTCTGAGATATCTGTGTGAAACCAGTCTTCATTAAAGTAGCTGCTGCGGGCAATCGGGCTTAGGGCCGCTAGAATTTGACGGCCATAGCTGCGGTAGTTTACCCGGTTGTCTAGTAAGGCAATGACACCGCCGTTGGCAGTGCCATTGCTGGTTCGATGCGATCGCACCGGTGCTACAGCCTGTTGTAGTTCACTAATGGCTTCTGGCAGCAAATAAGCTTGAAACCAATCTTGTCGCTGTCGTTTATAGCTAGCAACTCGACCCGCTACCAGTGGATTTTCTAAAGAGGGAATGGGTAGCGTCGTGATAATCAACAGTCCTGGAGCCGCAAAGGTTGCTTGGTGCGATCGCCAATATCCCCAGCCCGTAATCAAAATACCGTGGCGCTCAATCGGCCCTTCTAGCTGCACCCTAGATCCAAACTCAGCCGCCAGAATAGCTGCGAACTGTGCCTTTAAAGGCATATCCCCAATCACAATGACCGTCGGATGATTCACGTTCGGCTCGATGCTCGCACCGCGCGCATTGAGCAACATCCGAATCTCTTTGAGGACTGCGCTTTTGAAGTGACTAGTATTGGGCAAAGGCAACCGATCGGGTAAATAAAGCTGCACCAGATCATGATGCCGATCCGGGCCAAAACTGAGGCAAGTCATTTCACTCAGGCCCAACTGCGCACGATATCGCGTCGCCTTGGTATCGGTATCTAGGGCCGCGCCCATGAGCACGACCGGCTGCTTCGCCCATATGGGGGCGAGTCGTTCGCTAATAGTCGTCGGCCCGCACTGCAAAACCACCTGTCCTAGGTCTCGGTTGAGGCGACTCCAAGCCATCCGCTCAGCGCCACACTCAAGCTGTGAAAATTCTGCCCAAAAGCGTTGCCATGCCAGGGGCAACCGCCCCCCGTCTCCTTGAAACTGCAGCACTTCATAGAGCTCGTTGAGCAGGGTTTTCTCAGCGGCTTCTAGCAGGTGACAGCCATAGGGATTGGCCGGATGTTGAAAAATGGTATGGGTGACGCGTACCCGCATATCACGGATAAACGGTCGCTGGTTGGGATAGGCCAGCATTAACGCATCCCAATCCTGGGCTGTCAACGACAAGGTCAGATGCGATCGCGCCCAACGCTCCAAATCACCCACACCATCTATCAATACTGGAATACCCGCAGGAAAGCGCTGGCTTGTAGAAGCGGCCTCCAGATGCTCTAGATAGCGCTCATCTAGATGGCTGCTTAGCCACCTTTGAGCAGAGGTGACCAGCAGTCCCCTAAAATTTTCATTTTCACTGGGCCAACTGTCGCCTGAGCGTACTGATTTCACCACCGGCAAATTTTGCTGCAAATTCGGGATATCTTGCAGCAACACGGTATTGAGAATGTCATCGCTCAACGCCAAAATTGCTGGTTCAGGCCACAAGAGGGCCGGAATAAGGTAACTTAGCCGATGGCTGCCCTGATGGGCCGCTAAACTATCCACTTGCATCAAGGCGCTGCGTCCTACCCGTAGGGCTCGGGCCACCAACCTTGCCATGGTCAAATGGTGGGGCCACTGGGTATGCCCCTGCTCCCTGAGATAAGCCCGAAGGCGCTGGTGGACTTCTGTTTCGATCATTCCGTGCAGGGCGTGGGATTGCCAGTGTAGTCCCCCTTCAAACCTCATAGAAAGGCTTGAATAGAAGGGCCTGATAAAAAGGCTAAAGAGTTTTTTGTTGTGGCTCCTATTGTGCCACATACCCTATGGCGCGCTCGAAGATAAAACCAAGGCAAATGTCAGAGATTATAGAAAGCGCCGTCAATCGGCGGGTTATGACTTATGAATATCGGAATTGTTGGGCTAGGACTGATCGGGGGATGCTTGGGGTTAGATTTCAAAGCTTTGGGCTATCAGGTACATGGCATTGGCAGGCGAGAAGAAACCTGTGCAGCCGCTGTACAACGTCATATTGTCGATACCGCTAGCACAGATATTGCCACCCTCCAAGCCTGTAACGTGGTGTTCATTTGCACCCCGATTGCCACCATTGTCCCGATGGTCGAACAACTGGCCTCGGTGCTAGCACCTGGTACTGTCCTCACCGAGGTCGGATCGGTCAAAGCGGCCATTGTCGATACGGCGACTCAGCTCTGGCCCCAATTCGTGGGTGGCCATCCGATGAGTGGCAAGAGCGAAGCCGGTTTGGATGCGGCTGAAGCCGGTATTTTTCAGCAGCGCCCCTACGTGATTACACCTCTAGCGCACACCGATCCCACTGCGGTTGACAGGATAGAACAGCTCGCTAGCGCCCTGGGTTCTCACCTCTATTGCTGTTCACCTGAAGCTCACGATCGAGCCGTGGCCTGGATCTCCCATTTGCCAGTGATGGTCAGCAGTAGCTTGATTGTCTCTGTTCTGCAAGAAGCTGATCCTGAGATCTTAGCGCTAGCTCAGCATTTAGCGAGTTCCGGCTTTCGCGATACCAGCCGAGTGGGTGGGGGTAATCCTGAGCTGGGGCTGATGATGGCGCAGTACAACCGGGCAGAAGTGCTGCGATCACTCAAACAGTATCAAGCTGCGATCGCCCAGACCATTGCCCAAATAGAGTCACAAGACTGGCCAGCGCTCTCCCAACAGTTAGAAACGACCAAAGCGGGGCGATCGCACTTCGTGATTGAGTAAAGCCCCTTAATATTGATTTGGTAATATTGATTTGGTTCAATTGATCTGGCTAAATGATCTGGCTCAATGATCTGGCAATTAGCTGTTAGCCGAGCCCAACGCCATCACCGGTTCTTGGTACAAAATGGCTGTAAACGTCACCGTTGATCCTAGTCCTTCGCCCATGCTAATGAACTGCACCTTGCCACCCATGGCCTCTACCAACCGTTGAGAAATTGATAGTCCCAAGCCGGTACCTTCATACTGCCGGGTACGGGCGCTATCGACCTGACTAAAGGTTTGGAAAAGTCGATCCTGCTTTTCTAACGACACCCCAATCCCCGTATCTGCCACACTCAGCTTAATCAAACCCGGCCAAGTTTGCCCTTCAAATTCCAAGGGCTGGAGCTTAATTTCAGCCCGTATTGTAATCCCCCCTTCATGGGTGAACTTATTGGCATTGCCGACCAAATTGAGCAACACCTGCTTCAGCCGCTGGTAGTTGCCATAGAGCTTAATTTCATCCAACGTCGCCGGTAACACAATGTCAAAATCCAAGCCGCTCCGCTCAATGTGCGGCCGTAAGGATTTTTCAATTTCAGCCAGCAGCTCTGTGAGGCTCACCGCATCCATAGCCAAATTCATCTTGCCCGCTTCGATTTTGGCAATGTCAAGCACATCGTTAATCAGATTGAGCAGATGAATGGCCGAATTATGAGACTCCTGGATAAATTCAAGCTGCTCTTCATCGTCGTCAGCCATGTCATCGAGTACTAGCCGCAAAAACCCAATCATGCCGTTTAAAGGCGTTCTCAGTTCGTGAGAGGTATTAGCTAAAAAGTCGCTTTTGAGCCGAGAAGCTTCTTCTGCCTGCTGTCTAGCCTCTTCTAACTCATCATGTTTACGCCTGAGTTCATCGTTAATTTGTCGCAGCGCCTGAGACTTTTTGCGCAATTGTGCGCTGATATCTTTACTTTCACTGAAAAGTTTGGCATGGGCAATGGCAGTGCCCACCTGATCGGTTAATTCTTGAATCAGCTCAATCTCGAAAGGCTGCCACGGGCGACGGGGTGGCTGTTGTAATACCAAAATGCCATTGGGTTCGCTCTGATAACACGTGGCTACTGTTAACACAGTGTAAGGATTTTCGCGTGCGCCTTGCGGCTCTGTTTGGCTATCTCCCCGTTCAAAATCAGAAATGACGGGTTCTAAGCTTTGCAGCGTCTCTAAAAAATCCAATTTCACCGACAGATCAAACGTCTTGCCGAGACAAGGATGCAACCCTGCCTGATGGTATTCAGCCACTACCGTTACCGTTTGCATGGCCTGGGAATAATCGCAAACCAAGCACCGATCAAGCCCCAGCATGTTACCTAGCCCATTGACCGTTTGTTGCCAGATAGTCTTCAAATCCAGGGTCTTACGGATATTAGAAGCCACATTTGAAAGCAGTGCGTAGTAGCTGCTGCCGCCAGTTTCACTGCTGCTTGCCAATCGGACTTCCGCTAGCTGTGCCATCTCAGGCACGATGCGACGACCAACGCCGATGACACTCATTGGTATTTGCTGCGGTATTTGCTGCGGTGTTTGCTGCCTAGCCGCTCCTTTTGCAGATGGCCCTTGGTCATGTTCTCTTTGGCTCGCTATCGCTGGCTCTAGTGGCAGTGGGCTGAGCAAAAACTCAAAGCTCACCGGTTGATGACCACAGCGTATAACACATTGAAATCCTTCAGGCTTGAGGGTCTTTAATACTTTTTGTACCCGTTGAAAATAGTCGGTCGAAGCCACTGGGCCAAATAGCACCGCTACCGACTCACCAACCAGTGGCTGGCAATTTTGGCCATCGACTGCTTCGGGCCAATGCAAGGACAAAATTTCACCTTGAGCGGTATGGGTAACCACCAGTACGTTCGGAGAAGCCATACTTGCCTCGTCGGCTAGCGCTGCACCCGCTACTATCGCTCCTGGCTTACTATCCAGGGGCATGATGGGCTCAGACAATGCGTCTGGGGGTGAATCAGTCGTTGGAGGTGGACGGTTAGGCCGAGGCATCACGTTAAACGTAAAACGGAACAGTCACCTGATGGCAGCAGGTTTTAAGGCACTAGGCTCAAAGCGGCGGACTTGGAAATAGCCAAACAAAGCCAAACAAAGCCAAACAAAGCCAAACAAAGCCAAACAAATCAATAGCCAAACAAATCAATAGCTAAACAAATCAAATAGCCAAACAAATCAATAGCCAAACAAATCAATAGCCAAACAAATCAATAGCTAAAATCCAACTTGGCGATCACAATCAAGGGCATCAACAAACAAAACAATGATATTTGACTCGGTTTGCTGGCTCGGTTGACGGGCTCGGTTCACTGACTCGGTTCACTGAGCCCGTCCCCTGATTCTGTCCACAAGGTGCTATTTCTAGGATGCACGCCCATCCAGATTATCGCTTATTGACTGGGATCTCGGTAATCCTACTGAACTATTCCAATTCCACCCTTTCCAATGCCACCCTTTGAGTCTTCAGCCTGAAGCTGATTGAGGCGCTCAATTTACAATAGATACCCTAGATAACCCACAGGGACACTCAAATCCACACCTTAAGACTTAGTATTATGGGTGTATTAAGTTTAGATGCTCTCAATCGTTTCAGCGGCCTTTTCATGACCGATGTACCCGTTTCACGCCTGCGTAATTTCTCTATCATTGCCCATATTGACCACGGTAAGTCTACATTGGCCGATCGTCTCCTCCAAACGACAGGAACGGTCAGCGATCGCGACATGAAGGCCCAGTTTTGGACTCTATGGACATTGAGCGAGAGCGTGGCATTACGATTAAGCTACAGGCGGCCCGGATGAACTATACCGCCAAAGACGGGGAGACATATGTTCTCAATTTGATCGATACCCCCGGTCATGTGGACTTTACCTATGAAGTATCGCGATCGCTTGCTGCTTGTGAAGGGGCGCTGTTGGTGGTGGATGCTTCTCAAGGGGTAGAGGCCCAAACCCTAGCGAATGTGTACCTAGCCCTCGAAAATGATCTAGAAATTATTCCGGTACTTAACAAGGTTGATTTGCCAGGGGCAGATCCGGAGCGGGTCAAGGCAGAAATTGAAGAAGTCGTGGGCCTAGACTGTAGCAATGCGATCATGGCTTCAGCGAAAGAAGGCATTGGCATTGACGAGATTTTAGAGGCCATCACCTATTTGGTTCCTCCCCCGGAGGATACGACCGAAAACCCCGTGAGAGCGCTCATTTTGACAGCTACTACGACAGCTATCGCGGGGTAATTGTTTATTTTCGGGTAACTGACGGGGTGATTCATCAGCGCGATCGCATTCGTCTGATGGCCTCTGGCAAAGAATATGACATTGACGAACTCGGCGTCCTATCACCCAATCAAGTGCAGGTCGATGAACTTCATGCAGGCGAAGTCGGCTACATTGCTGCCTCAATTAAATCGGTCGAGGACGCCCGTGTCGGCGACACGATTACTCTGGTCAAAGCGCCCGCTGTTGAACCCCTTGCAGGCTATGTCGAAGCCAAGCCCATGGTCTTTTGCGGCCTATTTCCTACCGACTCTGATCAGTACGAAGATTTGCGTGAAGCGCTAGACAAGCTCCGCCTTAATGACGCTGCTTTGCAATATGAACCCGAGACCTCAAGCGCTATGGGCTTCGGCTTTCGCTGCGGATTTTTGGGACTACTGCATATGGAAATTGTGCAAGAGCGCTTAGAGCGAGAATACGATCTCGATTTGATCACGACTGCGCCCTCTGTAATTTATCGGGTCACAACGATTAAAGGTGAGGTGATTGAGATCGATAATCCGAGCCTATTGCCCGAGCCCCAGCAGCGAGAAAAAATTGATGAGCCCTATGTAAAAGTAGATATCATTACCCCGGAAGAATTCGTCGGCACCCTGATGGAACTGTGTCAAAAGCGCCGTGGCGACTTTAAAGACATGAAATACCTGACGCCAGGGCGTACCACGCTGATGTACGAAATTCCCTTGGCCGAAATTGTCACCGACTTTTTGATCAGATGAAATCGCGCAGCCGGGGTTACGCCAGTATGGAATATAGCCTGATTGGCTATCGCACCAATGCCCTTGTCAAACTCGATGTCATGATCAACGGCGACAAGGTCGATCCGCTAGCGGCTATCGTTCACAAGGACAAAGCCTACTATGTGGGTCGTGCGCTCACTGAAAACTTAAAGAACTCATTCCTCGGCACCAGTTCAAAATTCCCATCCAGGCCTCTATCGGCAGCCGCATCATTGCCAGTGAAAGCATTCCAGCTTTGCGTAAAGACGTTCTTGCCAAGTGCTACGGCGGTGACATTTCACGGAAGAAAAAGCTGCTCAAGAAACAGGCCAAAGGCAAAAAGCGCCTCAAGTCAATTGGTACAGTAGATGTGCCTCAAGAAGCCTTTATGGCCGTGCTAAAGCTGACCCCGAGTAATTCTTAGTCACTCTTAGTCGTTAGGGCCAGTCTGCTGAAAGGCTGCAGATTGGATTGAGCATGTCTTTGGGTTGAGCATGTCTTTGTTAACGTATCAATTTTTTGGGGTACTAATGTTAGGTAGATATTTAAGTAGATATTTAGTAGATATTTACGTTAGGCCGGCATTCATTCGGTAGACCTGGCTGGATATGGTTGAAGTTTCAGTGAAATCAAAAGATTCTATTTATTTCATACGGAAAACTTTGTTACATTTTTAAGCAACCTTGGACAGCTATGTTGGGTCAATTAATACATGCGTGGCCACTGATGAGTTCATGCAGTTGTCGCTAAGGCTGGCTACGTAACATCAGTGTCCATTAACACGTGTCCTTTCAGACTTCAAAATCTATGAGAATTTTAGTTACCGGGGGTGCTGGCTTCATTGGTTCCCATCTAATCGATCGCCTGATGGAAGCGAATCATGAGGTCATTTGCCTGGACAATTTTTATACTGGCCATAAGCGCAATGTTCTGCGCTGGCTAAACCATCCTTATTTTGAGCTGGTGCGTCACGATATTACCGAGCCCATCCGGCTCGAGGTTGACCAAATTTATCATTTAGCTTGTCCGGCTTCACCGGTTCACTATCAGTATAATCCAGTCAAAACGGTTAAAACGAATGTGCTCGGTACGCTCAATATGCTGGGCTTAGCCAAGCGAGTGAAGGCCCGTTTCTTTCTCGCATCGACTTCTGAGGTGTATGGCGATCCTGAAGTGCATCCTCAGCCTGAAGAGTATCGCGGTAGCGTTAATCCAATTGGTATTCGCAGTTGCTACGACGAGGGCAAGCGGATGGCGGAGACCCTTGCGTTTGACTATCATCGCCAAAATGATGTCGATATTCGTGTGGTCAGAATTTTTAATACCTACGGCCCGCGAATGCTGGAAAACGATGGCCGGGTTGTGAGCAATTTTATCGTTCAAGCTCTCAGTGGTCAGCCTTTGACAGTATACGGAGATGGCTCTCAAACTCGCAGCTTTTGCTATGTCTCCGACTTAGTCGAAGGATTTATTCGACTGATGAACAGCAACCAAACAGGGCCAATTAATTTGGGGAATCCTGGAGAGTACACCATCTTAGAATTAGCCCAAACGATTCAAAAAATGGTCAATCCTGATGTTGCGGTGCAGTACAAGCCTCTGCCGCAGGATGATCCTCGCCGTCGCCAGCCGGATATTACCAAGGCGAAGGAGTTTTTAGATTGGACGCCTGAAGTACAGCTACAGGCTGGACTGGAAAAAACCATTGCTGATTTTCGCGATCGCATGGCGGCCAATGGTACCTTGAGTCCCAATTTGAGAACCAATATGGGTGGAGCCGCAGTCAGCGCCTCTTAAATCAGCGCCTCTTAAAGTGGATGCCTCGGCATTGCCGTAACTATACCCCTACCACTGAGAGTTCGGCTGATGCTCGGTTGCAAGGGCAAACCCTGCTACTGTCTCCATCGGAGAAAATCAATCGGCCCTACAGATGAGCACCCAGTAGAATCTGTATCCACTGCCAAGTCATTGATTTGTTTGTTGAGCACACTGGTTAATCACACTGTCCATTCAAAATTTAGAGAGAGTATTGCTATTATGCGTGTTTGTGTCATTGGAACCGGCTATGTGGGCCTAGTAACCGGGGTTTGCCTATCCCATATCGGCCATCACGTCATTTGCGTGGACAATAACGAAGAAAAAGTACAGTTGATGAAGTCGGGCCAGTCACCCATTTACGAACCTGGGCTGTCTGATTTAATGAAGTCTTCGATGGCTTCGGGCAACTTGGAATTTACGGCTGACTTAGGTGAGGGCGTCAGCCATGGCGACATTCTTTTTATTGCTGTAGGCACGCCCGCTTTGCCCACCGGTGAGAGTGACACTCGCTATGTAGAAGCAGTCGCTCGTGGTATGGTGAGCATCTCAATGGTGGCTATAAAGTCATTGTCAATAAGTCCACAGTGCCTATTGGCTCTGGTGACTGGGTGCGGATGATTGTGCTCGATGGCATTGCGGAGCGGCAAAAGGTGCCGGTTGGAGCAGGGGCTCCTGTGGATGCACCTACGGTGGTTGATGCATCCTTTGATGTGGTCAGCAATCCTGAGTTTTTGCGAGAGGGCTCAGCCGTTTATGACACCTTTAACCCAGATCGCATCGTGCTAGGCAGCGGCAGCGATAAGGCGATCGCCATGATGAAGGAGCTATATACTCCTATTGTTGAGCGTAAGTTTGCTGAAGATACCTCTATCCCTCAGGTGCCTGTCGTCGTCACTGACCTCAGCTCGGCTGAAATGGTGAAGTATGCTTCGAATGCGTTTCTGGCTACCAAGATTAGCTTCATTAATGAAGTGGCAAATATTTGCGATCGCGTCGGTGCAGACGTCACTCAAGTTGCCACCGGCATCGGCTTAGATTCCCGCATTGGCAGTAAATTTTTGCAAGCAGGTATTGGTTGGGGCGGCTCCTGCTTCCCCAAAGATGTATCAGCCCTGCTACACACCGCCGAGGACTATGGCTACGACGCTGAGCTTCTCCAAGCCACGATTAATGTCAACACCCGTCAGCGCCTACTGACCGTTGAAAAGCTGCAGCAAGTGTTGAAAATTCTTAAGGGTAAGACGGTTGGTTTACTGGGGCTTACCTTTAAACCTGACACCGACGACATGCGCGATGCACCTTCGCTGATTATGATCGAAAGCCTCAATCGTTTGGGTGCCAAAGTCAAAGCCTACGATCCTATTGTTTCCCAAAGCGGTGTCAGTCAAGGACTTTCTGGTGTGATTGTTGAAACTGACCCGCAGCGCTTGGCCGATGGCTGTGATGCGTTGGTGCTGGTCACAGACTGGGCCCAGTTCCAAAACTTGGACTACGGTAAAATGGCCAGCCTTATGAACGCGCCCGTTATCATTGACGGTCGTAACTTCCTCGATCAAAAGAAGTTAGAGCAGGCAGGCTTCCAATACATCGGCGTTGGCCGCTAATCGATCGATGCCGATAGCATCGCTTTAGCTGAAGCAAATTAGCGCAAAAAGCCCAGCTTTCTAAACGTAGAAGGCTGGGCTTTTAAAGGGCTGGACTTTTATAGCGTGTGCCGGATGCATAACGCCGACGGCGAGGCTACGCCAACGGGTACAAGCGCGTCGCTTGGCCTGTTGTCACGTAGAGGCTTCAGCCAGCGTGCTGTACCTCAGCCAAGCGACCAAAGCTATAGATTGAATCTGCAAAACA
>JAAUPS010000042.1 GCA_012033015.1 Phormidesmis sp. RL_2_1 | reverse complement strand
ACTGCTTGGCGATCCCAGGTCTTTTGAGCAGGGTTAAGGTGTTAGGGTCGTTTTTCCAGCCCTGTGCCAGCTCTTGGACGGCACTGCTGCGCACATCCGAATGGTCATCGTTTTGGGCCCGGTCTTTGAGCCAGTCTAAGGTTGCCGGATGAGGCCATACCAGGGCAATCAGGCCCAGAATAGTTGCAATTGTCTCGTCTGCTAAGCTATAGGGATGTTGCTGCAATACAGACTGCTGGAGTAACTGCAATAGGAGCCCATCACAATTGCCCACTTCATGGCGATTACGCACTTCTATCAGGCAATGAGCTGCCAAAATCAAGTGGCTCATCCCTGTTTTGGGCAAATAAAGATTGAGTCCAAAAGCGATGGTTCCGTCAATGATTGAAAAAAACTCATATGTTCTGCGGCAAAAGTCTAAATAGTCCAGCTTTTGTTCCATCAAATAGTCAATAATCTCGCCGACAAAACGGGGGTCAATCAACCCGGCAATCAGCCTTAATACTTCATCCCAGGCTTCCTCCTGAAAGTGTTGTCCATAGATATTTTTCTTTAGATGGCTAACTTCATACTTTCGCTCTTTTTCAAATTGCCAGACAATCTCCGCTGCGCAAAAATATTCTAAAAAGGTACGATGGACAAAGGCATAACAATCAGCCCCTAACGAACACAAGATAAAGTTCCTGGCCCGGAGTTGTTCGATCATCACCTTCGCCACAGCTCTCGCCTGCTCGACCTCAATCGTCTTCAGGTAGTCTGTCAATATCTTTTCTAGGTCTGCTCGGCTAATCACATTTCCCGCTGAGCCTTCTGTGCTTGCCTGCATGTGATAGGCCACCTTGCGCAACATTGCCTGCTTATCGCGCACATCAATCGACCAATGCTGAAGCTGTGTATTCTCTAATAGCTTGGCTTCCACATCCCACTGGTGCAACAACACCTCTGAAGCCCGGTCGTACAACCGGGCTCGATCCCTGGGCAGCTCCTGAGTACGATTTAAAATCGCCATCATCGTCAACAACAACGGATTGCCCGCCAACTCATGGATGGCCTTAGAGTCATGAATGGCTCGCTGCAATCGGTCTCGCTTGCGAATCCGCTCTGCTGCCTGGGCTTCCCTAAACGTCAGGTGGTGCCACCGTTCAATAAAATCTGTAATCTGCTGATCGTCTAAATCTTGCAACATAAAGTGCCGAAACCCTGCATTGCGCAAGGTCTCTGCCTTATAACCCAACCACCGAGAAGTGACTATAATTTGAAGGCTCGGGTAGCAATTGCTAAACCGATGAATGTCATTCACCACTGCTTCCCGCAGGGTGGGTTCAAAGACTTCGTCTATGCCATCAAACAGGGCAATCGCATTGCCCGATTGCAACAGCTCATGGAGTGCTCTTTGGTTAAGCCGACAGGCGGTATTGCCCTGATGGTAATATTCCAAAAAATCATTGCAATTTTTGGCCTGTTTATCTTGGGCATAGAGCCGCAACTCAATCAAAATCGGAATCGGCTGATGCTTGAGGGCCGAGAGGGGCTTCTCGGCCCAGTCCAAAGCCATATATTGCAACAGCGTTGACTTGCCAGAGCCCGGATCACCCAAAATCACCACCTGCCGACTCGATGTCTCCGGCCCCACCACCTCAAACACAGGCTCAATCGGCCTCTCTAAATAGGTTTTACGCTGACTTTCTAGGGCATCTAGCGCCAAGAGGGCATCAATCTCACCCTGGGCTTGCAACTGCAACAATTGCGCCTTGGGCAGTTCATAGAGCTGCTGCGTAAAAGCCTCACACTCCCGCACATTTTGAGCCACAAAAATATTCCACAACCGCAAATCGTTATAAGCAGAACCCGTCGTATCGAGAGATTCCAGCTTAATCTGACCAAACTTTTCCCGTAGGGTTTCTTGGTACTGCTTTAGGTCAAAACTAACCGGAACGCCCAAAATTTCATCTAGGGTTTCTCGCTGCTGCTCTTGGTAATGCAACTCCAAAAGCTGCCGTAGCGTATCATCCCCCCGAATGAGGCCCTTCACCTGGCGCACGTACTGCTTTGCCAGTTGCGCCCAGTCAAACCCTTCTGGCAATTTAGGCGCAGCCATGCTCTGCCACTTGGCCTGCAACACATCACCCTCTAGCCGTTTCACATCATGCTCAAAGGCCCGTCCTAAAAATTGCTTAATTTCCCTATCCTTAAGCAGTCGCTTCAACGGCTTTGCATACTCATGATGGATTAAGGCCCCCGGCAAACCGTTATACTCCAGCTCGTCTTGAAAAAGCTCTAAAAATGCCTTGAGCGATTCAGCAACGGCCTTTTTGAGTGGCAGCGGCGCACTCATCGCCAAGGTTTCAGACAAACTATCTTTCAGAAAATCTTTAACGTAATCTTCTAAAGCCTCTTTTGCCAGGTCACCCAGCACTTCTGTGAGCAAAAATTTACCGCTTGCGGTGATCCCGGCCAGCGTTAGCAAGTCTGTCATCTCAATCCATTCCAGAACCCCACTGCTCAAATATGGCATTCATCTCAGAAAATTGATGAATTCATCCAAATTTCCTTAAGTTTGAAATTTAGCTGCCAACGCCTGCAACACTGCCCCTTGCTTGACCACAAAGCCAGTCGGCCAAGGCACAGGGTTGGGCCGCTCACTCCTCTCGCTGATTCTCAACATCCTCTGCAGCCAAGACAAATACTAGCCGAGACAAATACCAGCCAAGACAAATACTGGCCGAGACAAATACCGATCTCTATAGTACGATTGATCTAATCTATCGTGAGCATTTTTGATGCGGCGTGATTCTCTCTTTTATCGATTGTTTCAACAATCTCCCAATCTTCTTTTTGAGTTTCTAGAGTCTTCTCCAGCAAACGCATCGACCTATCGCTTTGATTCAGTTGCAGTGAAAGAACCCAAATTTGAGATTGATGGGGTATTTTTACCCCCCGAAAGCGATCAACCTGGCACCGTTTACTTTTGCGAAGTTCAGTTCCAAAAAGATGAACAACTTTATGAGCGTTTATTTGGCGAGTCCTTTCTCTACTTCTATCGTCAGCGGCAGCGATTTGATGATTGGCAAGCGGTCGTCATTTATCCCTCTCGGTCGGTTGAGCAGTCTTCAGTTCAGCCCTACCGGGTTTTGCTTAATAGCGATCAGGTTCATCGCATTTATTTGAATGAATTGGGTCAACCCCAGGAACTGCCCTTGAGCATTGGTTTGATGGTTCTTACGACGGTTCCTGAGAGGCAAGCGCCTCAGCAGGCAAGAGCATTGCTACATCGGACACAGCAAGAAGTTGCCGAATCCGTCAATCAAAAGGCCATAATAGATTTAATCACTACCATCATGGTTTATCGATTTACGCAGATGAGTCGGCAGGAGGTTAGGGCAATGCTAGGACTTGACATGACCCAATTGAAAGACACCCAATTTTATCAGGAAGTTAAAGAAGAGGGACTTGAACAAGGACTCCAACAAGGGTTGGCTAAAGCGCGAGCACTCGTGATCCGCCAACTCAATCGTAAGGTCGGGAACCTATCTGATACGGTATTATCCGATATTCAGCAACTGTCTTTAGTCCAGTTAGAGGATCTAGGCGAGGCGCTGTTGGATTTTGATACCCTGACTGATTTAACAGGTTGGTTAGAACAGCTAGCAGCTATGTCAGCAGAGGCTGTGAGGTTACTAGCTCAAAAGTTTGGTGCGCTAGAAGAATTCATGCTTTCTCAGATTAAGGCTTTGTCTCTAGAACAATTAGACTCTTTGGAAAAGGAAATAGAGCAGCTTGCAGAGGTGAATGGGTTGGTAGATTGGCTAGATACACAATCTGAACGCATGTAGTGCGAGATGTGCGAGATGTGCGAGATGGTTAATAGTGGTTAAAGCTACGGATGATGTTATTTTAACGGCCTCAACGACTTGCTCTACATGAACACTCGTTTGATTTTGTCCCAGACCACACTCCAGAGAGTGAGCGACGCAAAAACCACTGCTCTGTTTGAAAGTTGCGACCCCTCAAAACGAACCCTAATCCTCATATGGCCACAGTTCGGCGATTTTGACACGCTGGAATATGCTTGGTGGATTAAGCGCGATCGCGCCAAACTGAATACAGCCAATATCCAAGTACGGGCCGTAGGCATCGGCGACGCCAAAGCCGGAGAACAATTTTGTACCTACACTCACTTCCCGGCCAATCACCTTTTTATCGATCCGACAGCGTCACTTCACCACCAACTCGATCTCTATCGCGGGCTGAAAGCCTCTTTACCAGGATTCTTTAGCCAGCGAAACGCCCAGCTAAGCGGCTACCTCAATCTGCTGCTGATGTGCGCAGGCATCGGCAGCCCCGGTACCCTCAAAGAAGTTTTGCGTGGCTACACAGGCGATAAGTCTGCCCCACAGCTAATCGCCGACGATGAGGTGATCAAAGCAGCGCCACTGCCCGCCTTAAAAGGCGAGGTATTTCAGCGAGCCGGGGGCAAAGGATTTCAGCGACCTTTTGAGCTAGCGACGCTGAGGCTGCGAAATATGGCTGAAGTGCTCAGCAAGTGGAAAACCTATGTGCCAGATGCCGCCTACTTGACCCAGCGAGGCGCGACGTTTTTATTTGAGGCGGACAGGGTTGAGACAGACCAGGTTGGGACAGACCAAGTTGGGACAGATAGTAGGCTTTTGTATGAGTGGCGCGATCGCAATATCCTCGGATTTTCGCCCCACATGAGCGACCCTATCAACGCCCTATTGACGGCCTCCCTGAAAGGCCCAGCGCAGGAGGGGTAATCCACACCACATCCCCAGCAACCCACCGCTACGACCATCACAAAATAATTTACAATGTTTAACAGTTAGTACTCTGTCTAGATGTACTAACGCTCTTTTGTCAGCATTGCCTCTATAGGTACGGCCTATGGTGTGGTGTGCCGACCGTTTCCAAAACTCCACTAAAGAATCACCATGAAAGATCTGACCCGCTACCGGAATATCGGTATCTTTGCCCACGTAGATGCGGGCAAAACCACCACCACCGAAAGAATCTTGAAGCTCACTGGCAAAATTCACAAAATCGGTGAGGTTCATGATGGTGCGGCAACCACAGACTTTATGGAGCAAGAGCAAGAACGCGGCATCACAATTCAATCTGCCGCTACTAGCTGCTTTTGGAACGACCACCAGCTCAACATTATTGACACCCCCGGCCACGTAGATTTCACCATTGAAGTGTACCGCTCGTTAAAAGTACTAGACGGCGGCATTGGCGTATTTTGTGCCTCCGGTGGTGTAGAGCCTCAATCAGAGACCAACTGGCGCTACGCCAACGACTCCAAAGTGGCTCGGATCATCTATGTCAATAAGCTCGACCGCACGGGTGGCGACTTTTACAGCGTCGTCAAGCAAGTCGAAGAAATTTTGGCAGCAAAACCACTGGTCATGGTGCTACCGATCGGCATTGAAGAAAATTTTGTCGGGGTCATTGACCTACTGACTGAAAAAGCCTGGGTATGGGATAACTCCGGCGATCCGATGAACTACGAAATCACCGAAGTCCCCGAAGACATGAAGGACAAGGTGGCTGAATATCGTGAAGCCCTGATCGAAACAGCGATTGAAATGGACGACGAGGTCATGGAAGCATACCTCGAAGGCAACGAGCCTGACATCGACACCCTCAAGCGCTGCATTCGCAAAGGCACTCGCGAACTCGCCTTTTTCCCAACCTACTGCGGTTCTTCCTTTAAAAATAAAGGCGTCCAAAACGTACTGAATGCGGTTGTGGACTATTTGCCCAACCCCACCGAAGTCAGACCCCAGCCCGAGGTTGATTTAGAAGGGAATGAAACGGGTGGATTTGCCAAAGTAACCCCAGATGCACCACTACGGGCATTAGCGTTCAAAATCATGGACGATCGCTATGGCGCGCTCACCTTTACCCGGATTTACTCCGGTACACTGAGCAAAGGTGACACCGTACTCAATACCTTCACAGGCAAAACTGAGCGGATTGGTCGCTTAGTAGAAATGCACGCCAATTCCCGTGAGGAAATTGACACCGCTCAAGCGGGCGATATCGTTGCCATTGTCGGCATGAAAAACGTGCAGACCGGACACACCCTATGTGATCCGAAAAATCCTGCCACCCTAGAGCCGATGGTCTTCCCCGATCCGGTGATCTCGATTTCCATTGCACCATTGGATAAAGGCGGCTCTGAAAAATGGGTCTGGCCCTGAGCAAAATGGTTCAAGAAGATCCGTCGTTCTATGTCGAAACGGATCAAGAGAGTGGCGAAGTCATCATCAAGGGCATGGGCGAGCTACACCTCGATATTAAGGTGGATATTCTCAAGCGCACCCACGGGGTTGCCGTTGAAGTCGGCAAGCCTCAGGTGGCCTACCGCGAGTCGATTACCAAACTGCTCAACGACAGCTACACCCACAAAAAGCAATCGGGTGGGTCGGGTCAATTTGCCAAAATTGACTACACCATTGAGCCCAGTGAGCCCGGTGTAGGCTTTGAGTTTGAGTCAAAGGTCACAGGCGGTAACGTGCCCCGTGAATTTTGGCCTGCGGTTGAAAAAGGCTTTGCTACTAGCCTAGAGAAAGGGCCTTTGGCGGGCTACCCGGTGGTCGATGTCAAAGTCACCCTGACAGACGGTGGTTTCCACGCGGTTGACTCCAGTGCGATCGCCTTCGAGATTGCCGCCAAATCCGCCTACCGTCAGTCCTTCCCCAAGGCTGGCCCGCAGATTCTTGAGCCGATTATGAACGTAGACGTGTTCACCCCGGACGATCACATGGGCGATGTGATTGGAGATCTTAACCGCCGTCGCGGCATGATTAAGTCTCAAAGCTCTAACCCCATGGGTGTGCGGATCAAAGCAGATGTACCTTTGAGCGAAATGTTCGGCTACATCGGTGATTTGCGGACTATGACCTCCGGTCGCGGTCAGTTCTCCATGGAATTTGGCCAGTACTCGCCATGTCCGAAGAACGTCGCCGAAGAAGTGATCAAAGAAGCTAAAGAACGTCAGGAAGCTGCTAAAAAGTAAGCCCATGCGCTAGCTCACAGGCATCTCTCAATCTATTCGGGTTGGGAGATGCCTTTTGCATATTTGCCTATAGGGGCGATCGCTAAACTCTCGCCATGATTTATTCGCTATGATTTATCAATGGAGCTAAAAGCCTTACCCACCGACATTGTTCTGGCCAATTCCAAAACGGTACTGGGCCATATCAAAATGGATCGTAGCCTGTATCCAGGCACCTATGTCGATATCGATGGCCAAACCTATCAAATTCTCGTGCGTCGCCACCAATACCAGCTAAAACTAGGCCGTTACTACCTGCACAAAGCCATCGTCCATGTCAAAGAAACTACCGTCCCCGAAGAGCGCACCCTGCTCAATGGCACTTGGGTGATTGGCGATACCACCTGCAGCTACAACGCCCGCTCCGAATTGATCCGCTGTGCTATCAACCCCAGCGGCCCCTGCTTTGAATGCCAATACTATCAGCCGATTAAGCGCTAATCCAAAGCCACAGCTAGGCCACGCCGCTAGAACAGCTTATCTGCCTTTTAAATTCGCTGCCGCCCAAAACCGCAAGCCCCATCAACATCACCACTTCCAGGTTATTGGGCAGATTCAGGCGGAGCACTTTCACCATTGGGGGTCCCCGGAGATACAGCATCGGCTTTGGCGATCGCATCGGCAAAGCGCTCTCCAATGGTTTTGTAGCCCTCCACCGTGAAATGAATCCCATCCATGGGCAAATCATCGGTTTTAATCATCGTGCCGTTAGGAATTTGAATATTTTCTTGCTGTGCCTGCACCATTGCCCAGTTAGGCAGCCCTTCCAAATCATCAGGCTGACCGAGTTGAGCATATACCAACGGCAAATTGGGCTGACCTATATCATTGCGAAAGTTATAGGCAAACGTGGCAAACTTTTCAGCCCAAGCCTCAGCATCAGGCTGCAGATTAGGATACCGCTGTGGGTCAATCGTATCAGCCTCCCCCTGGAAAAAGAGAATGCCGCTAATAGTTCCCATCGGAGAGGCCGCTAAACCCGCTTCAGACAAGACCCATAGAGGCTCTGGCTACTGAGACTGCGCTGCCAGTCAGTAATCGAAGAGCCATCTTTAGCACAGGGAATCAGACCAATCAACTGATTGCTATCTTCAGCAACCAGCGTTTTGGCAAACGTCAGCGCTGGGCCAAAACCTGCCGCCGGATCGGCTGAAACCCGATCAATTTGGTTGCGCGCACTGTCCACCGGTTCGGTTGCCACTGCCCAGCGATAGTCATTGCCAAAAGTATAAATATTAGCGCTCGGGTTGATGTCATCAGGCACTCTAGCCGCCCCGACCATGTTGGATTGCCCCACCAAAACATACAGCTTGAGCTTGCCCTGCAACCGCTCCGGCACAGTGGACTCTACAGCATCTGACAAAACATCTGCAGACCCATCACCACCATCAGGGCGCACTAGTCCCGCTTGCTGCAACAAATTCACCGCCTGAGCACTGATATCAAAGGATTTTTGCAGACCAATTCCCAGACCTATGCCTAAAACAAGCATGAGACCAAAAGCGGCTGCATCGCGGAGCGAAGATTTCATAGGGAAACAGATTTACTCAAAATCATAATGAGTACGCATTAAGGGATAAACACGCTAGGCTAATAAAGCACACTAGCACTTACACATCACACTAGACCACATCACGCGAGACACATCACGCGAGACACATCACACGAGATACATCACACGAGACACATCACACGAGATATCAAATAAATATCAAATAAATTTGATATCTGCACAGTAAATATTGCAGACGCATAGCACACATGACTTATGGCACATATTAAAGATCGACGTGCGCAAAATGTTGCCGGTAACTTTTATGTGGATAGCAGTTGTATCGACTGTGACACCTGCCGGTGGCTAGCGCCCCAAGTTTTTAGCAGAGCAGGCTCAGCTTCGGCAGTTCATCATCAGCCCACAACCGAAGCTGAGCGAATATCGGCGTTGGCAGCTTTGCTAGCTTGTCCAACCGCCTCTATTGGCACTGAAATCAAGCCAACCGATATTCAGCAAGTACACCAACAGTTTCCTCTCCTGGTCGCAGATAATGTTTTCTATTGTGGCTACCACTCTAAAAAGTCCTTTGGCGCGGCTAGCTACTTCATTCAAAGAACTGAAGGCAATATTCTAATCGATTCTCCCCGGTTCACACCGCCACTGGTCAAACAATTAGAAGCTATGGGCGGCGTACGCTATCTGTATCTGACTCATCGAGATGATGTAGCCGATCATGAGAAGTTTCAGCAGCATTTTGGCTGTCAACGGATTCTCCATCGGCAAGATGTCACCGCCACCACTCAAGCGATCGAAATCCAGCCCACCGGCAGTGAACCGCTCGCACTAGATGAAGATGTGCTGATCATTCCTCAGCCCGGTCATTCACGCGGCCATACTGTTTTACTTTATCAAGGCAAATATCTTTTCACTGGCGATCATCTCGCTTGGTCAGATCGACTCCATCAACTTTATGCCTTCCGTAATTTCTGTTGGGATTCCTGGCAACGGCAGATTGAATCTATGAAAAAGTTGGCTGACTATACCCACAACTACGGGTTTGAGTGGGTCTTGCCAGGGCACGGTCGTCGGTTTGTAGACACGACTGGTGGCATGGGCGATCGCATGAGCCAATGCATTCAATGGATGCAATCTGTCGCCTAGCCAGCCTCTGTTGTTCAGCGAGGTATCTGTTGTTGAGCTAAGCCTCTGTAGTCGAACCAGCAGCTTAACACTTAACAGGCTTAACACTTAACAGGCTTAACACTATAGCGTGTGCCGGATGCATAACGCCGATGGCGAGGCTACGCCAACGGTTACACACGCGTCGCTTGGCCTGTTGTCCCGTAGAGGCTTCAGCCAGCGTGCTGTACCTCAGCCCAGCAACCAAAGCTATAGAGCAACAGTTAACAATAGAAAAACAGCAAAAAAAAGGTCTAGCCCCTAATGGGCCAGACCAAAAACTCAATAGCTCTCAATTTACAGTGAACTTTACTTTAGGCTGGTTTTAGACAAGTCAGAGCGACTTGCGGCGACGCGTTGCCAACACGCTTCCAGCGATCGCACCCAAGCCCAACAAAGCAGAAGGTTCGGGCACCTGTTGCGTTGGCGGTGTAGGGACTGCAGCCACACTACCTAGCAACTTAAAGTCAGGGCCGTTGTAAGCCTTACCTTCGCTAGTGACCCGCACAGAATTAATCAATCCAGAGGTAATGCCAAAATCCGCCAAACCAAGACCAATCGAGCCCACCTTTTGCGCGCTCCCAATTTCTTTAGTGTCAATCTTAAAGCCAGCGTAGTCCCAAGCACTTGAGTTAGAGAGTTTGATTTTGCTCCCGATGACATTGCCGCTAGCATCCAATGCTTCAATGTCTAGGCGGCTGTTCATACCCCGCTCCCAAAGAAAAATATTATCTACAGCCTTGGCAAAATTGAGATCTAAGACAAAGTTTCCCTTATCTTCAGTATCAATAATATTGTTAAGATTGAGATTGTTCATGACAGCGCGTGCGCCGTCATTGGTTAGCTTTTCTTGCCTGGTTCCGGTAGTCGCTAAGTCACCGATATCTGCGCTCGCTGCACCACTATTACCGCCAGTATAAATATCGTTAGAAACGATACGAGCAGAGGTGACCAAGCTAAAATCGCTGATAACACTACCGTTACCCAGCGTCACCGAATTGAGGAAAATATCTCCCTTCGCAGCCTTGTCACCACTGAGTGCTGCTGTATAGTTAGTTGTAAAAGAGAACGCTTGGGCAGGGTTAGAAGAGAGCGCAAGCAAACCACCAGCCAGCAGGCTGGCACTAGCAACGAGTTGACAAAGTTTCATGACGTTTCGATTAGGATTTTATGACCTTAAATAATGTGTTGTAGATAATGTGTTGTAGACAGCAACCCATTATCTGTGCTCGCACTGGGCAAGACATTGGGAAAGACACTGGTGAAGAAATGCCAGTCTGTGTGAACTTGATGACCCTAAGATGCAACATTTCTGGTCGCTACGTCATGCCTTGCGCAATAACTTTGCCAAATGCTATTAAAACGCCTTTATTACGGAGATGATACGGACTCATCGACCGTTTACTCTCTCCGGATTTATACATTTGTCCATCTTCGACAGTGTCAGATGCTTGCGTAAAAAAGCTGACCTCTCCTGTATTATCTAGGAGATAAATTCAGCCAAAACCAAGGTTTATGGGTTGATACTGACCACTAGACCATACCCTAGAGACTCGCTTTCCCCGTGGATGTTCTATGCTGCTGATGGGCTAGTAGATCTGTTCCTATTATCTGTCACCGCTGCTCTGTCACCGCTGCTCTGTCATAGCGATCCACAAGCTGATACTCATTACTTGGCCTCCATCCAGTTGTTGCCAGCGTTAGCTTCTACCTTCAGCGGCACGATTAGCGCCATCGCCGATTCCATGGTGTGTTCAATTTTGGGCTTCAGCTCATCCCATTCTTCCGGTGGCACTTCAAAAATCAGTTCATCGTGTACCTGCAGCAGCATATTGGCTTGGTAACCTTTTAGCAGCTCATGAATACGGATCATCGCAACTTTAATAATGTCTGCGCTAGAGCCTTGAATAGGCGCATTGGCAGCAGCTCTCAGTGAGGCTGCGTCATATCCGTTGGTGCGCAGTTGACTGAGATCTATTTCCCTAGGATCTGTACCTTTGAGCGCTTGTAAACTGCGAGTTGTAAAATTAAAGTACCGGCGGCGACCGGCGATGGTCTGCACGTATCCGTTTGCGATCGCTTCTCGCTGCATTTGCTGTAAATAGTCAAACACCTTCGGATAGCGCTGATTAAATCGATCAATAAAGGTCTTTGCCTCTAACCGATGCATATCCATCTCCCGCGCAAATCGAGCAGCGCCCATACCATATATCACCCCAAAGTTAATCACCTTAGCGATGCGCCGCTCGTCAGCCGTAATCTCTTCTTTCTCTTTCTCAAACAACAAAGTCGCTGTTAGTCGATGAACATCATCATTTTCACGGTAGGCTTTCACCAAAACAGGCTCTTCGCTCAGATGTGCCAAAATTCGCAGCTCTATTTGGGAGTAGTCAGCCGCAACAAGCTGCCACCCGGCCTCAGGCAAAAAAGCCTTGCGAATCTGACGGCTAAAGGCAGTGCGGGTTGGAATGTTCTGAAGATTTGGATTAGAAGAAGAGAGCCGACCGGTCGTTGTGATGGCTTGGTTAAAGTCAGTATGTACGCGGTGTGTACTCGGTCTAATCAGCGCAGGCAAAGCATCGACATAGGTCGATTTCAACTTGGATAGGGTGCGATAGTCCATGATGCTATCGATCACGGGGTGATCACCTTGCAGCTTCTCTAGGGTGGCAACATTGGTGGAATATCCCGTTTTTGTCTTACGAGATTTACGCTTATCAAGCCCTAACTTATCAAAGAACAATGTACTTAATTGCTTCGGTGACCCTAAATTAAATTCCTCACCGGCTGCTGCATAAGCCGCTTTCTCGATTTCATCTAAATCAGTCTCTAACTGTTTAGAAAAAGTTTTTAAGTAGTCTTTATCAATCCGAATGCCGGTCGCTTCCATCTCTGCCAAAACAGGTTCTACCGGCAGTTCTACCTCGTTGTAGAGTTTTTCTAAGGTGGGCGTTGCCGCGAGATCTGCTCGGAGCAAGGGGACTAAACGATAAGTTGTATGGACATCGCTACCACAATAGTCAGCCACCGAGCGATCGCGATTTCCCCAATTGTTTTTCCCTTCGGCACCAAATCGCTGTAGCTCAACGTAGCGAGCGCCAAGTACCTGAGCGACAAATCAGACAAATTATGGCTATTTTCAGGGTTGAGTACATAGCTAGCCAGCATCGGGTCAAACACTACGCCACGCAGATGAATCCCTACTTTGCGCAGCACCAATCGGTCATACTTCGCATTTTGAAATGCCTTAGGATAGTCGGCACTTTCAAGGACAGGGCGCAACAGTTCAACAACTTTTTCAGCAGCCATCTGCTCGCCTTGATGATGACCGACAGGAACGTAAGCCAGTTCGCTTACACCGTCTCCCCAGCAGCAACCAATCCCCACTAGGTCAGCATCTAACGGGTCAACAGAGGTTGTTTCCGTATCCCAAGCCACCGGCTTTTCAGCATTTTTGTGAGTCTTTAGCTGCTTCACCAAAGCCTGCAACTGAGCTTCAGTGGTGATGATTTGCGGCTGAATCTTAACGCCGCTGAGCCCTATACCACTGTTAGCATCCGTTTCTGCTACGCTATAAAAAGAGATATCTTCATCTTCGTCGATCAGATCATCAGCGCCTTGATAATCTTGTGACGTCTCAGGCTTGACATAGGGTTGGTAATCCGACTCTCCGCCAAACGAAGCTTGCAGCTTACTCAAACGATTCACGAAATGCTGCAGCTCTAGTCGCTGCAGCGCTGGAATCACATCGTTAGGGTCAAAGCCTTCTAGTTTACAGGTTTCTAAATCGGTTTCGAGAGGCACCTCAGTGAAAATTTTCGCCAAAAATTTAGATTGTTCCGCGTCTTCTTTTCCTGTTTCTAAGCGCTGCTTCACGGCACCTTTGATCTCATCTATCGAGGCATAGATGGTCTCGAGATCGCCGTAGGTTTCCAATAGTTTGACAGCCGTCTTTTTACCAATACCTTTCACCCCAGGAATATTGTCAGAGGCGTCGCCACACAGCGCCTTGTAGTCCACAACCTGACAGGGTAAAATCGACAGCTTTTCCAAAACCTCTGCTACCCCAAATTCTCTGGCGGTGCTAGTACGGCTACCAAACGTCGTGCTGAGGTAAACAATTTTGATATCTTCATCATCGTCGATGAGCTGAAAGAGATCTTGGTCACCACTGAGAATTTTCACCTTAAAGCCTTGGGCTTTTGCTCTGGTTGCTAAGGTGCCAATCATGTCATCTGCTTCATAGCCAGACAGGCAAAAAATCGGTAGTTTGAGCGCACCCAAAAGCGCTTTCAAGTTTTCAACATCTTCTGTAAATTCTTCTGGGGTCTCTGCTCGCCCTGCTTTGTAGGTGTCCGTTTTTTCATGGCGAAAGGTCGGCTCAGCCAAATCGAAGGTAACAGCGGCGTACGCGGGCTTCTCTGATTCCAACGTATCCATCAGTGATTTGAGAAAGCCAAAACAAACGCTGGTTGGAATGCCAGTAGAGGTTCGCAGGCCACCGTCGCGGCTGCGGGCAAAGGCGTAATAGGAGCGAAAGGCCAGAGAGTGACCGTCCACTAGCATCAATACAGGCTTTTCTTTAGCAGTAGTCAAAGCGGTAGTCAAAGCGGTAGTCAAATCCAAGGGCCAGCTTACTAGCAGGGGCAGCAACCCACTTATTATCTGACAGGGGCGAGGAAATGGGTGATCAAAAAATTGGGCTAAAGCACTTCAACAAGAGGAAAAGACTGCAGGGGAAGGCTGCGCTGGCTATACAGCGGATGTCGAGGCTGGCCGGAGCGGTTGAGCGCGATATAGCTGAGTTTGGGTTGGTAGGGAGCAAGTAAGGTGAGCATGGCGCGATCGCGTTGCCTCAAGCAGCCCTGATTACCCCAAGCCAAAACCACCCGATTGGCGGTGGCAGCAGCTTTGAGCACATAGGCATCATTTTCAGGCCCCACCGGATCAGCGATGGCCTTTAGCACCTCAGGATGCGGTGTGCGGTAGCCAAAGAGATTCACCACTGACAGCGCTGCATACTCCCAGCGCTGAGCGAACTGAATACAGGCTCTCAGGGTAGGATCTTCGCAGGCAGCGTCCGCTCGACTCGGATTGAGCATGACAAAAGCAACGGTTTGCCCACCGGCTTGCCAGCGGCGACCTAGCAGATAGCGATAGTGTCCGGAGGAATCGAACAGGGCGGTTCTTTCCATCACAGCTTTCCATCACAGCTTTCCATCACAGGTTGAGACACGAAGTTACTTAACACTTGTTAATATTTAGGACATAGATTCTCAAACCTTGGGGCTGCTGTGGGACTTTTTCTCAATTTCGAGCCAGCGTTGCGACGTAATTTAGCAATTTTTTTCGCGGCGTCTCTGTGCTTTTGGGCCGGGCTAGCTGGCATGTTGCCCAACCTCTCGCTGTATATCGAAAGCTTTGGTGCAAGCAATCAAGAAATTGGCTGGGTGATGGCCGCATTTGCCATCGGGCTCTTAGGGTTTCGACCCAAAATGTCCAGATTTACCGACCGTGCGGGCCGGAAACCGGCGCTGCTGATCGGGGTGAGCGTGATTGCGATCGCCCCCTTGCTCTACCTATCGGTGAGCGCTGTTCCCAACCTTATGCTGCACATCCCTGGCACCAATTGGCAGATTGGCACTGCGGTGTTGCTACTCGGCGTAACCCGCGCCTTCCATGGCATTAGCATTGCGGCTTTTGCCACTGCCTACAGCGCTGTGATCGCAGATATGGCACCACCCCAACACCGGGGTGAACTGATCGGCTACATGAGCTTAGCAACGCCCATTGGCATGGCGATTGGCCCCGCCTTGGGTGGCTACTTAGAAGCTAGCTTTAGCTTAGCTTTTTTGACCATGACAGCATTGGGCATGGTCGGCACGCTGTGTGTCCTGGCTAGCCAAGAGCCGCCCCGTGCGAATGCTATAGCCCCGGCTAGCGTAACGGCGGCTACGGCTGATCGGCCCATCGGCAATCACCAGCCCAGGCGATCGCCCGTTTTTTGGCGCTTACTCTTCACCCCACCGATTCGCGTGCCAGCACTAATTTTATTCATGGTGGGCATTGCTTTTGGCTCTATGGTGGCATTTGTGCCACTGTATGTTCGACAAGCAGGCATTGACATTAATATTGGGCTCATTTACACCGTCAGTGCCTTAGCCTCTTTTTCAATTCGAGCGATCGCCGGTCGAGCCAGTGACAAACTTGGGCGCGGCCGCTTTATTAGTCTTGGTCTCATTTTTTATACCTTGGCGATGCTGACACTCACCCTCGCCAACACTGCGCCCATGCTGCTGCTCGCTGGCATCTTGCAAGGTGCAGGCGGCGGCACCCTCATTCCCATCATTGCGGCTTTGATGACAGATCGCTCCCGCCCCCACGAGCGGGGACTGACCTTCGGCCTGTGCCTAACCGGATTCGACTTGGGCATTGCCCTAGCAGGGCCTGTGATGGGACAGCTTGCCGACGCGAACAACAGCTATACCCTTGTATTTGCCTTGGCAGGCATCATGACCTTTTTGGGGCTGATTATTTTTATTACGGCCTCTAGCAAAGATCTGATCCATTCAATTCACTTTGCCTTAAACGATGGACGAGACGTATACGCGATTAAATAAGGCCCCAGTAAATAAGGCCCCAGAGGTCAGCGTCAATCAATCAGCGTCAATAAACACTAATCATTCAAATCTTTGAAAGATCTTTCAAAGAAAAGAAAATATCCAAACCATGTCCAGAAAAATATATCGAAAATATATATCGAAAAAAATAAGGTGCT
Organism: Phormidesmis sp. RL_2_1; assembly: GCA_012033015.1. GTDB lineage: Bacteria > Cyanobacteriota > Cyanobacteriia > Phormidesmidales > Phormidesmidaceae > Phormidesmis. The sequence continues at coordinate 10,278 of JAAUPS010000042.1, read as the reverse complement.
GGAGGTTTTGACCATCCAACACCTTACTTTTTTTCAGCGAGCCTGGAGAGATTCGAACTCCCGACACCGTAGTCCGTAGCCACGTGCTCTAGTCCACTGAGCTACAGGCCCAAAGTTTCCCCTTTGGGGTCTTAATATTAACACACCACTCGTGCACTGATTTACCAAGATTCAGACAAAACTGCAGACAAAACCGCACTCTCATATCTGGTTGATATCTCCTGGCTGATATCTCCTGGCTGATCCCTTCTGACCGATTCCCACAAGCCCCCCTTAAACAATGAACGTAATGATGAGCAATGGCGATGATCAATCCCTTACCCACATCGACGCCCAAGGACAGGCTCAGATGGTAGATGTCTCTAGCAAAAAGGTCACCGTGCGGCAGGCAACAGCAACCGGTAGCATCACCATGCAGCCCAGTACCCTTAGCGCCATTCAAGCTGGCAACCTACCCAAAGGTGATGTGATTGGCACCGCTCGCCTCGCAGGCATTATGGCGGCGAAACAAACGGCCAACCTGATTCCGCTCTGTCATCCCTTACCACTCAAAAAAGTTGAAGTCACCCTAAGTCCAGATACTGCCTTGCCGGGCTATCGCATTCAGGCCACCGTCAAAACCAAGTCCGAAACCGGTGTCGAAATGGAAGCGCTCACAGCAGTTTCCGTAGCGGCCCTCACCCTCTACGACATGGCCAAGGCCCTAGAAAAATCGATGTGCATTGGCAACATTCACCTGGTCGAAAAAATCGGCGGTAAATCTGGGCATTGGCAAAAAACAACTCACCACGATTCACTACAATAGATTCACTACAATAAAAAAGACGTCCATCCGTTTTTGAGAACCCTATGCCTCCCCGCTGGCCCCGCGAACCTGATCCTGCTAACGATCCCCCGCTGCGCAAATTAGCAGATCGGATCAACTTCGCTGTCCATGTGGCTGGCTTTGCCTTAGTCAATTCCACCATCTGGTTTTTTAACACCCTTAATCCAGGGTCATTGCCCCAGGCAAAAACAGTCACCTTCGTGATGTTGGCAATTTTGTTTGCCCACGGGGTGTATATTTTTGCGATCACAGACTACTCAGCTAAAGAAGATTACTCAGCTAAAGAAGATTACTCAGCTAAAGAAATAGACATCGGCAAATAGACTCATACATACCCATACCTTCATGAAAAACCGTACATCACTATTTGAGGAGGAGGACGCACAGTGAACGCGGCAAATTCTACCGAAGCTTTAGAAGCACTTGCAGCTGAGATAGGTGACAACATTTACATAGATATTGCCAAATGGCACTTATATCTCAGCGATGCGAAACTGCATATGCCCTTGGCAGAAAAGTTAATGCCCATGGTCAGTAGCGGCGATATCTCTGAAGATGGCGTGATTAAAATACTGCAAGACATTCCTATTAAGCTAGGCGGCGGCAGGCGAACGGTGCCCCTAGCTGACCTATTACCCATGCAGTGTCAGGTCAACTTAATTGACTTACTAGAAGACTATCAGCGTAAGCTGTAGACATAAGCTTTGGACGCTTTTCTAGCCTACGTTCTGGCGATCGCTTTGCCCTAGCTTTAATCGAAGCCTTACAGCTTGGCTCACGTTACTGAAAAATTTACCCAACTCCCCTTTCTAATAAAGGAAATAAAAGTTAATCTAAGAATACACGAAGGTTCATTCAGCGATTAGTTAGGAGAACAATGGGTATTTTAGAATTTGTGTTTGGCAAAGGTACGCCTAAGGATGACAGCCAGCCCAAGCAGGCTTTTTACCTCAGCGACGACGATGCCAAGACCTTTGGCAACATTGATTACATGCGCACGGCGAAAACCGTCAAGCGTACCTTTGCGAAAAAGAAAGGCCAAGAGCACCTAGAAAGCGTCCGACAAATTTCTGCGCTTCAGCAATCGGAGCTGAGCAATACCGGCAATAGCTTTGCCATCGGTGCGAGTACACCTACAAGCAGCAGCACACCGGCTTCGAGTGGTAGTAGTGAGGTGCTTAAATCTCAGCGTCCCCGCCGGAAAACAGGCACCGACATGGATATGTTCCGCAACATGGCCAAAGATATCCGCAAGTAAGCCGCTTATAGCCGCTTATAGAATTGCAGACTTTTCTACGATGACTGAGATACCAGTCATCGTTTTTTTTGCAATGTTTTTTGCAATGTTTTTTTGCAATGTTTTTTACGATGCTATCGCCATAAGAATGCATCCTACTGGGCGATATAGCGTGTGCCGGATGCATAACGCCGACAGCGAGGCTACGCCAACGGTTACACGCGCGTTGCTTGGCCCGTTATCACGTCATGATTTCAGCCAACATGCTGTACCCCAGCCAAGCGACCAAAGCTATAGGCGGCAGTCACGATTGGCAAGGTTGGTTGCGAGCATTGACGCAGACAATCTACGTCTGCAGATGGAGGGTAGGCAAAATCTGCCGGGTCAGGGTCACAGATCTCGTCACCATCAGTCCAGTAAGTGCCAGCCAAAGCAAATGCGGCACGTTAAGCTGGCTAGCAATCATAGCCAAGGGTAAAAAGCCCACAAAAGTGGCTATCAGGGTAGAATTTCGCAAAGTACGGCCTGCACTCAGACCCAGAAAGTAGCCATCGAGTGTGAAAGCAATACCACCAAAGCTCAGTACCGGCAGCAACCAAATGCCATAGGTAGGAATTTGACTCAGTAAAACGTTATGACTCGTCAGCAAGCCGAAAAACGGGATGGGCCAGATCAGCAAAGCAAGTGCGATCGCCACCCCCAAGGCCACACTTGCCAACGTGCCCAACACCAGCAGCCAAGCTAAATCAGCCGTGGCCCGTTGCCCGTAAAAATTGCCTGCGTAGCTCTCTACTGCAAGAGCAATCCCATCCATAAAATAGGCCGCCATCAGCACAATTTGAATCAAGAGGGTATTCACCCCCAAAATGGTATCCCCCATTCCTGCACTGAGATTGGTGAACAGTGACATCGCCATTACCAAAGCAAATGTGCGAATCATAATATCCCGGTTCAGCCCAAACAACGCCTTCAACGCCGACAGTTGCCAGAGCTGAGATTTCAGTTGTGACCACAGGTGCCAGGGTACTGGCTGAGTGATCAGCATCCCTAGGGCCACCGCCAGCATAATGTATTGGCTCAGCGCCGTTGCTAAACCTGCACCATAGCTATCCAAAGCCAGTCGCCGAATAAACCAATAGTCGAGCAAAATATTGCTGCAATTGCCTACTACAGCCAGCAGCAGCACCTGCCGACATTGAGCGCGGCCCAGCAGCCATCCCAGCAAAACATAATTCACCAGCACAGCCGGTGCGCCCAAAATACGTCCATTGTAAAAGTCCATAGCGGCCGTCTTAACCGCTGGGCCAGTCTGCAATAAGGCAAAGCCAGCGGCGGCAATAGGCGCTCTCAAAAGCACCACCACCGCACCCACACCGATCGCAAGCAGCGCGTTTCGAATCACAATCAGCCACACTTGTAACTCGTCGGCTCGCCCCACAGCTTGCGCTGTCGGCCCCGTCGTACCCATGCGAAAAAAATTAAAACTCCAATAGATCACGTTAAAAATAACGGTTGCCATGGCCACCCCATTGAGATGGCGGATATCGCTCAGGTGTCCTAAAAAAGCCGTGTCGATCAGTCCTGCTAGCGGCACCATCAAGTTAGACGTGGTATTAGCCAAGGCCAGTCGCCAAAAAGACTGCCCCCATCCGAGGGATCTAGGGTGTTGGCGTTCAAGTGTCTCCACTATGGCAAAAACGTGCTTCGGCACGACCTTGTAAGCAATCGTGTGGGTGAGTCTCTGAGCAAACTTGCGCATAAGCTGATGCAATTGAAACGGCCAATGAGATGACCGGTGAAATAGCTGGTGATTAGGCAAAGTTAGGAAATGACAGGCCTAATGACAGGCCTTTAGTGTATCGCCATCATCTTGTCAGCGCTGCCAACATACTGACTTTCGTTAATGCCTTTCCTGACCAAAGTGGGCAAGCTAATCACAGCATCGCACGGCTTTTGCCAACGCTCATTCAGCTAACGTTTTTTTGATAATGAAAGTCATGAATCACAGTGGTTTTACGCTTCTAAGCCTCACCACAATTTTCGGTAGCCTCTTAGGTTCCTTGACGGGCACTTTAACCATTACGCTTCCGGCTCAAGCCAATAATGACCTTGTCAATCGTCGTTTGAGCCTTGAGGAATCTTTTGAAGCGGTTATTTTGCCGGTGATAAATGTCAACGTTGACACGAATATCCCTGACGAACCACCGATGATTCTGCCCCTCAACGCTGATAATAGCGTTGATGAATTGATGCCTATCGTGACGCCTGAGATATTGGAGCCTGCCAGTGAGGCAACGACACCGGAAGCAACGCCGGAAACATCGCCTTCAATCATGGCCTATAACCAAGGCGTGAAAAATTATCGGCAAGGTCATTATGCCTTAGCGATCGATGACTTTGACGCGGCGATCGCAGCCGACGCTCACTACGCAGAAGCCTATGTTTTTCGAGCCGCCGCTCAGCTTAAGTTAAACAATGGCGCAGCAGCGATGGACGATTACATCCAGGCGATCGCGACCAACCCTGACTACGCTTTAGCCTATTTTCAAGAGGCGCGCTCTTTTACGAAATGGGTGAAATGGCCTCAGCCATAGATGACTTTGAAATGGCGATTCAACTTGAGCCTAACTACACCCAAGCCTATGGGTATTTGGGTCTTAGCCAAGCCGCTACTGGCAACTACACAGAAGCCCTCAGCCAATACGACCGCGCCCTGAGCTTAGATCCTCAATACACGCCAGCCCATCTCTATCGAGGGACTGCCTTCATTGCACTCGGCGACTTTGACAAGGCCATCACCCATCTCACGCTTGCCATCAAAAATAACAAGCTCTACGCTGAAGCCTACCTCAATCGAGGCGTAGCTTACTACCATTTGGGCAACTTATCCGCCGCGTTGGACGATTTAGACGAAGCGATTTATCTTAACCCCGATGGCAGCGAAGCTTACTACAACCGCAGCTATGTGCTATCCGCTATGGGCAATCACCCAGAAGCGTTAGCCGATATCAATCAGGTGCTCACCCGCCAGCCCAATTCGATAGCGGCTTACATGGCTCGAGGCACGCTATACAGTGCCCAAGGCAACCACACTGCAGCCCTCGCTGACTTCAACCGGGTCATTGAGTTGGACACCTATGCCAGCGAAGCCTATCGTCAGCGGGCCAGAGTGCAGCTCGCCAATAATAATACCCTGGCTGCCATTGAGGACTACGGCAGTGCCATTAGTCTCTCACCACAAGAGAGCGGCATCTACAAGGGACGTGCCGACGCCTACGCCATTTATGGCAATTTGCCAGCCGCGATCGCCGACTATACCTATGCCATCGAACTAGATAACACTTACATGGGTGCCTATGCTGCTAGAGGCCGCGCCCTGTATGAGTTGGGCAATGCCCAAGTGGCCTACCAAGACTTCTCCTATATCATCCGCAAAGACCCTACTGCCAGTGCCGATATTTACTATTACCGGGGTCTTTCACTAGCGGCGATGGGAGATAGCTCCGGTGCCTTAAGCGATCTACAAGCGGCGGCTGATCGCTACCTCACCAGTGGGAATGCCAACGGTTACCGCGCTGCCTTAAGCCAGATGAGCGAGCTATAGCTTCTGTCGAGTGAGTTAGGACAATAGTAATCGCTAGAAGCCTTGACTATCAACGAGTACATGCCTGCGGTTCCGGCTGCGCGTTCTCATACCAGGACACTAAGGATGCTCGCCTGCATGGTAGGAGCTGCGCACCAAGGGGCCTGAGCGGACATGGGCAAAACCCAAATTACGAGCAATCTCTTTGAGCTCGTCAAATTCTGTTGGATGCCAATACTTTTGTACCGGTAAATGATCTAGAGAGGGCCGCATATATTGACCAATGGTGATGCGATCGCACCCTACAGCCCGCAAATCGACCATAGCCTCAATCAGCTCAGCTTGGCTTTCTCCATGGCCCACCATCAAGCCAGACTTGGTCACCATAGATGCATCTACCGCTTTGACATAGCGCAAAACATGGAGCGATCGCTCATACTTTGCCCCTCGCCTCACCGGCCCCTGCAATCGCTTCACTGTTTCTAAATTGTGATTAAAGCAAACAGGCTTGGCCTTAACCACCGCTTCCACCCGCAGTTGCTGCTGAGCTACAGCATCTATCCCACCCCAAAATCAGGCGTCAGCACCTCAATTTGCGTGTTTGGATTACGCCGCCGAATCGCCGCCATCGTCTTCACAAACCATCCGGCCCCACCATCGGCCAAATCATCCCTAGCCACTGCTGTGAGCACCACATACCGCAAACCTAGCAGCTCGACTGACTCTGCCACCTTCTCGGGTTCCTCAGGATCTAGCGGCATCGGGGCATGGCCCTTATCCACCTGACAAAAAGCACAACTGCGGGTGCAGGTCGGCCCCATCAGCAAAAAAGTCGCCGTTTGGTTGGCATAGCATTCCCCCCGATTCGGGCAACGCCCCTCCTCACAAATGGTATGAATCTGTCGCTGCTTAATCACTTTTTGCACAGTCGACAGCTCGCTCGCGTTACCAATCGGCTTACGCAACCAATCTGGCATCGCAATAATGTCAGGGCGAAGTCTCGCAGATTTAGCAGAAACTTCGTCATTGGCAGAGACCGAAATCGGCTGATTAATCGGCTGATTGAAAAATGTCGGCATAAAGAAAACGCCCCTAGGTTGTTTTCATTCTACATTCATCACTCATCGCCCATACTTCATCATTTCCGCCTGTTCCCTCATCCCTACAATCTGGGCAACTTTAAAACAAGCGTCTACAAAGAGACCAGCGTCGAGCAGACGTCTACTCACCTTCAACTTTTTATTCTGCAACTTGCCAGCTAAAGGAGTCCGTCGTGGCCAGCCATAAAATTTTAGTAATCGATGACAGCAGAGTCATTCGTGCCCGCGTCAGAGACATGCTACCTCAGGGCAACTTTGAAGTGCTTGAAGCTAAAGATGGCATTGAAGGCATTGATGCCATTCGCACTCAAAAACCTAACCTGATTATGTTAGATTTTTTGTTGCCCCGCATGAGCGGCTTTGAGGTCTTTCAAGAAATCCAGGCGAACCCTGCCTTTCAAAGCATCCCTTTGGTCATGATGTCGGGTCGCAAAGAAGAGCTAACCGAAAAAATTCAAGAGCCCTTCGAATTTTTTGAATTTATTGAAAAGCCTTTTGAGCAAAAAGAACTCATCGGCGCTATCAAAGGGGCTATGGCTAAGGCCCGCAAGCCTCGTCCTCAGAGCGCGATTTCAGCAGAAGCATCTGTAGCCAGCGGCAATGATGCTGCTACTGAAATTGCAATTTTACAACAACAAGTCGCTACACTCACGCAAGAAGTCACTGCGCTGAAATCTCAAACCCATAAAATCTTGGCTTTTATCAAGAAAAAGCTCGCTTAGGCAATCTGCATGACCAAAAATCTTTGATAGAGATTTTTGGTCATTTTTTATGACAGGAAGATTCTCTTCAGAAAGTTGCCACTTATCAGATGACTCACCATCGGCCGCAGAAACAACAGGTTTGCTTTTCACAGACGCTTTCTGTTGAATGCCGACGTCATCTACGCCTGCATCATCCACACCTGCATCATCCACACCTGCAAGCACCTCAAAGAGAACAAACAGCAGGGCTATACATGCAATAAAACTCTCTTGAATCCTACGAACGAACAACAGATATTACAAGCACTATCAACACTGCTGCCCTCTGGTTTGAGAATCTCACCTGTAGGATTCACTACGATCAAACTCTCTACAGCCAGTCCATAAACAGCAGTCCATATAACAGCAATGGATTGCTGAAAAACTCAATTCGGCAGCACAAGCAAAATCGTTATGAGTATGAGCCTTCATTAATGTTAATATTTCAGATATATCGTATTGCTTTGATTTAAGGAGTGAGTTTATGAGCGAGCAGACCCCCGGATGCCTTAGAGTAGGTCAAAATGCACCTGACTTCACCGCTACTGCCGTTGTCGATCAGGAATTTAAAACTATTAAGCTATCTGATTATCGTGGCAAGTACGTTGTCCTCTTCTTCTACCCATTGGATTTCACCTTCGTTTGCCCGACTGAAATCACTGCCTTCAGCGACAGCTACGCTAGTTTTAGCGATATCAATACTGAGGTTTTAGGGGTCTCTGTCGATAGCGAGTTCTCTCACCTTGCCTGGATTCAAAGCGATCGCAAATCTGGCGGTGTTGGCGATCTTGAATATCCCCTCGTATCCGACATTAAAAAAGAAATTAGCACTGCCTACAACGTTCTCGATCCTGAAGTTGGCGTCGCTTTGCGCGGTCTATTTATCATCGACAAAGAAGGGGTCATCCAGCACGCGACTATCAATAACCTCTCATTTGGCCGCAGTGTCGAAGAAACCCTGCGAGTCCTTCAAGCCATTCAATACGTACAAACCCATCCCGACGAGGTATGCCCCGCTGGCTGGCAACCGGGTAGCGCGACGATGAATCCCGATCCGGTCAAATCCAAAGAGTTTTTTGCAGCCGTCTAGCTGTGCGGTGTAACGCGCTGTGTAACTTTTACAGCTAAATCCTAATCAGCTAAATCCTAATTCTTTGGAGGGCACCTGTCATTAAGGTGCCCTTCGGTGTTTTGAAGGTCAATACCATGCAGCTCACCTCCTATGACTTTCGCGGCCTCATCAGCCGTAGATTTTTGGACAACTTTTTACCTATTCCAGCAAGCTGCCGGTTTCAACTCGCCCAACAGCTCCCAAACTTTACGTTGTCTGACGCCAGCGGAAACGCCCATCAACTCACTGACTACCGAGGTCAACCAATCGTATTAGCCTTTACCCGCATCTTTAGTGCAAAGCAATACTGTCCATTGTGCTATCCCCACATTTTGGCGCTGAGAACGGCCCATCAGCAATTCATCGGGCTAGGCGCTAAGCTCCTTCTCATTACCAGTACTCCTGCCAGCCAAAGTCAAATCATTCAGCGAGAGCTTGCCCTAGAGATGCCTCTGTTGGTCGATCCTAGCTGTCAAAGCTTTCGTCTATATGGCACAGGTCAGGCCCTCGGCGCTCCGCTGCCCGCACAGTTTGTCCTAGATGCTGAGGGCAAGCTTCGCTTTCAGCACCTGTTTTCATTCGCCCATACCAACGCAACACCCGAAAGATTACTCTGGGCTATTCGTAACTTGTAGACCAGTTTTTGCAAGAAAACTCTACTCAGGCAAATCCCGAGCGCGCAAAACGCTTGAGTACCTCAATCTTTAAAGGCAAAAACCCTTGAGAGGCAAAAACCCTTGAGAGGTCAAAACCCTTTCAAGTAAAACGCTTGAAATCAACGGAGAAGGAGGGATTCGAACCCTCGATGAAGTTTACACCCCATAACTCCTTAGCAGGGAGCCGCTTTCAACCGCTCAGCCACTTCTCCGAGTGAAAAACTATGATACCAATAACTCTGCGAAAGCTCTACCTATAATTTCACCGAACTTGTTTTACCGTTTTCTGATCCTGCACATGGCGTTGGGTTTTCCCTCGAGCTTATAACTGGCGTTGAGGTGGTTTCCCTGACCGTATGACTGACCGGCCCAGGCGCTGAGTGAATGCGAGGCAATCGATGTTTAAATCCACACAAGATCTCCCACGAAATCGTCTGTGCCATCTCTGCCCAACGTTCGACGCTTAGCCAGTGATCTGCTGACTGCCCTAATAGGGTGACCACATCTCCTTCTTTGACGCTCTCACCATCTGCGGTGAGATTAGAGATATCAAACATTGTCTGATCCATGGTGATGGCACCCAATTGCCGTATGCGCTGGCCATGGAGCACGGCCTCCATTTGATTGGACAATACGCGGGGGATACCGTCCGCGTAGCCAATGCTGACGGTAGCGATGGTCATAGGTTGTGAGGCCACAAATTGATGACCATAGCTGACGCCATCTCCCGCGTTGATGGTCTTGATGTGGGTGATTCGAGCCTTGACGCTCAGCGCTGGTCGGAGATCGACGGTAGCTTGTAAGTGAGGTGCAGGATATAAGCCATAGGTTGCTAGACCGACACGCACCATATCGTAGTAAAGAGCAGATGGCTGATCGGAGCGGGCTGCGGCCCTTGGCAACTGCGACTTGGCTAACGCTGTCGCTAAAGTCGCAGCAGATTGGCTAAGTGGAGTTTAGGGGGGGAGTAAATTTTCCCGTTTCAAAGCGGCGATCGCGAACTCATAGCGCTGATGTTGCAG
>JAAUPS010000233.1 GCA_012033015.1 Phormidesmis sp. RL_2_1 | reverse complement strand
AGATCGGACTGAATCGGTAAGGCACCGGTAGCGTGCTTTGCACAGCCTGGGTAAATGCTGGTTTTTCAAAAGCTGCTGCCAAAAGTCTTGCAGTCCGCCATGAAGCAAGGCAGAGGATAGGGACGCATTCAGATCAGCAGCAGTCATAGTCGCTTCGCCGTCAATCGGAAACATCTTTAGCAGTCGCAGCGGTTTTCCGCGAATCACTTCGCCTACGTTGATCCGAATATCTGCAGCCGATAGCTGCAATCGTTTGATGTGAATGCCTCGATAGATGGCTTGCCGCGCGGAAATAGCAATACCTGGGATATAGCCGGATAGGATATCGCGATCGCACCCTTCTATCTGGATGGACAAATCACTGACCTGATCCACCTGGGATTTTAACCAGAGCCGTACAGCCGCTGGCAAAATGCGGCTAATCAGCCGACTGCCAATCTTCTTGCGTATTCGGGCATTCGGGTTATTCGATTGGGGTGAAGACTTTTCACCGCTGTCAGCGACTTCGTCGGATTTCATCATGCCTGTTATACCTTGCTCACGTGCTGACATCAGCCTTGCACTGAATCGGTCAGATAGTGCTTATTATCTGCTGATATAGCCATATCTTGAGCACGAATACTGAAGCACGAATCACTATAGCGTTTCTCACTTGGCTAGACGACAGATATTTCGGTGCAACCTTTACAGAACAACAGGCCAAGTGAGTCGCGTTACCCGTTGGCGAGGCTACGCCAACGGCGTTATGCATTCGGGTAACGCTATATAACTGTCCTCATGGAAAGCAAAAGCCTTAAAGAGGGATCAAAATGTCATGGTTCTATGACATTTTGATCCCTGAAACATAGAAAAAGCGTATGAGACCGCGAAAATTGGTTGAAGGCTCATTGATCCCGTGCGTTTCTTGTCATATGATGAGGACATTGATCCCCACTTAACGATCCCAGGGGATCCAAATGAGAGGATCAAGCGCAATATTGATAGTCTTTTGTGAGGAGAATTGAAAATCCATGTCCCCCCAAACTCCCAATATCCCCCTAGAGGAAATGACACTGCGTCAATTGCGCAGAGTAGCGAGTGAATATGAAGTCTCTCGCTACAGCCGGATGCGTAAAGTTGAGCTAATCGCCGCTATCAAGCAAAAACAAATAGCGGCTGGTGTACGCACCGCACCAACAGAAATCGCCGTTCCGATGGACGGACAGACTCAAGTTGAAGCCGCTAAGTTTTCTAATCCTGCACAAAGACAATCAAACCAAGGGAGTGATCACATGGATGCAGATATCGCCGTAGCAACATCTGCTGTCTCTACAGCAACGCCTGACATGGCAGCGCTGGCGACAGTCGATGATGGACTCGGTGAGTTGCCGGGTGGCTATGGTGAAAGTCGGATTGTGCTTCTCCTCGAGATCCACAGTGGGCCTATGCTTACTGGGATATTCCCAATGAGCACAAGCAGGAACTTCGCAGTCAAGGTGGGAACCGCTTAGCGATTCGCTTTTACGATGTCACCGATATTGATGTCAACAGCCAGAGTCCCCATAGCCTGCAACAGTATGAATGTGGTGAAGTAGCCAGAGAATGGTACTTGCCCGTTCCGGTGAGCGATCGCGACTATATGGTAGAAATTGGCTACATCTGTAACGATGGCCGATGGCTCATTCTTTCTCGTTCAGCCTCTATTCGGATTCCACCTGTCTATCCCTCTGATTGGGTTGAAGATCAATTCCTGACGATTGATTGGAATACGGACTTACGCAGCCGCACTTTCGCAAAGCTTGTACCACCAAGCCAAAAATCATTTGCCGCCGGTCAGGCAGGTTCTGCTGAAGAGAATAAGCTGTACGCTCAAATGGTTGCCCATGCCCAGTCGGCTGAAGCACAGCGAGTGGCAGGTTCTCTCTTTGGGTCGATGCATCAAGTCCCCGAACAAGCCGTTAGTTCCTTTGTTTTCCCATCGGGTGCAGGGTTATGGGCATTGCCAACCGCTTCTGGAATCAATATGTCAGGTGCGGGCTTGTTTGCTTCTGCCCCCCCGGCCAAGCCTCGTAAGTTTTGGCTCGTTGCCGATGCAGAGTTAATTGTGTATGGTGCAACTGAGCCAGATGCTACCGTTACGATTGACGGTGAGCCTATCCAGCTCAGCTCAGATGGTACATTTCGCTTCCAAATGTCTTTCCAAGACGGTGTTATCCGCTATCCCATCGTAGCCGTCGCTAAAGATGGTGAACAAACCCGCTCTATTCACATGGACTTTGAGCGTAAAACCCTGGAGCGAAATACGAATACCAAGGCTGAAGCGGTTGAGGAATGGTTTGCCTAAGCGCCTTGAGCCTTAGCACCCACTCATTATCCTTAATCCATAGAAAATGCATAGAAGAAGGATGTCAGTAATGGCATCCTTTTCTATGGGATTCTCTGAAAATTTGATCAAAATTGCTTTTAAGCTAGGGTTGCTGTTGCGATCGCAGATGGCACAGCACTTGCCACTGCTTTTCTAGCCACAGCAAAACCCGATCGACCCACTTCAAAAGTTTTTCTAAGGATGTTCGATGTAATCAATCGCGATCACCGTCGCCTCCCAATCATGAGATCCACCCTCAGCAGCATTTTGATGCTGAGCTAGCCCAGCCGCTGAGCTAGCCACAGAGCCGCCAATCATCTTGGTTGTCGAGCCGTCAATCAACCCGGCTGCAGCATTATAGCCATCATCTAAACGCATATCCAAGACGAAGACATTGCTGGAGGCTAAACCATCAGGCGAGACTAATCGTCCAGATTTAGGCACACGCACCATGCCATAGGTCGTTTGAGATTGATATCTGAGCTGCTGTAAGTGATCACGAGCGCTAGGTAAGTCAGGATTGCAGCCAGCATGATACCCCTTTTGTAGCCCAGCCATCAGGCGGAGAACCTCTACCCAAAAAGAACCCACAGCGCGAGCTAACGCATAGCTTGGCCTTGCTATCACCGATGGCGGTGAAGATGGCACAACAGGATAGGGGGACGTGCTTGTAAACAGTGAGTCTATTGTTTGTTGAAGCTGAGACTGCTGAATCACTGTCAAACCATCCCAAATAGTCGTGTATCCTCTAACCAAGACCAGTGATCGCGTCTTTAAGTCACTCGCCACGCCAGTAATTCGCTGTGTGGGAGAAAGCCGGGATGTTCCTCGCAACCTATTCAACCAACCCCTCAGTCGCTGAGAAAGAGCAGCAGAGCGCTGTCGCCAAATTGCCAGTCCTTCGAACACAGCGGTATCTGACCGAGGCAATGTATCTTCAAGGCGATGATCAGACATAGCCGATCCATCACGATCTACTGTTAATAATTGGTTGATTTGAGCTGGGGACAAGCAAGCCCCGATGGCGACTAAAGCCCTTTCCATCCTACTTTCAGCTAAACTACTTGCCTGAGATGCTGAAGCAGCAAATGCGTTTGATGAAGTAGAGAACCTCTCGAATCTGGCATCGAATCCTGACCCAAATCCTGAAAAATCTAGCCACTGAGCCCCTTGAGAATTTGCCTCAGAAGACTTTACACCCGATAGCCAACGAGATGTCCATAATTTTCCTAGCTGGCGGGCACCTACTCGCTGAGAAGCATTCTTTCCGGCAGTAACCACCGCATACACTGGAAGCAAAGTTACCGCGACACCCATTACCGCCGCCGTACGTGCCGTCCGAATTGCTAGACGATGTCTATGCATTCCTTTGTGGTATTGACTCACGGCAAACCGCAATAGCTTGCTTTGATACGGGCTAAACGGCATGATAGTTGCCCTCTTCATTGTTCTAGATTCTAACGGAAGTCATGGCCTCTCTTAATAGTGATCTCCCTCTCTCCGCAGCCCTACAAGCCGATCTCAATCGTCTTCGCCAGCTTAATACGCAAGACATTCAAGCCCATTGGCATTGGCAGGATCAAGACTGGGCGATCGCTGATATTACCGCAACAAATACCTTGAACTGGCCCATCGCGCCGCTCAATGACCGTCATCACATTGCTTGGCCAAGGGGCCGTCATATCCGTTGGCTCTATCAGTCTATTACTGTCCCTAGCAACTTGTATGGCTATCCGCTGGCAGGACTTACCCTGAGGCTGTCACTCACTTGGTGGGCAGACGATGCTCAAATTTTTATCAACCACACACTCGTACAATCGGGCGATCTATTTGAGTGTTTTACGCGCCTTTGTCTGAGCAAGGCTGTATCCGTTGGTGAGACGTTTCAAGTCGCTATTCGCTTAATCAGCCCTGGGCATGATGGGGGAGCCTTGGTGCGATCGCACCTCACATACGAACTCCCGAAGCATCACGCCACCCCCGAACCTAGCTTTATCGCCGACGAACTCACTGTCCTAGCCATCCTCGAACCCACCAGCCAACTTCAGATCCAAGCAGCGCTTTCTCAATTGGATTGGCACAGCCTGAACCACCCTGACCCAATCAGCAGTCAGCCAAAATCTTCTGCCAACGCGCTCCATCTTTGGCAAAATCTCACCCACACAAACACACCCCACCACCTGGCCATTAATGCCATCCTCCACCCTTTTCACCAAGAGCTAAGTCAGCTACGGCGAGCCCTCAAGCCCTTGAGCACCGCCTTAAAACAACGCCAAATTCAGTGCATTGGCCACGCCCACCTGGACATGGCGTGGCTTTGGCCCATCGCCGACACTTGGGACGCCGCCGAACGCACCTTTCAATCTGTGCTCAATCTACAGCAAGACTTTCCTGAACTGACCTACACCCACTCAAGTCCAGCATTATTTGAATGGATCGAACACCATCGACCTGAACTCTTTAGACAAATTCAGCAAAAAGTAGCCACCGGCCACTGGAGTATTGATGCGGGCCTTTGGATTGAACCAGAGCTCAACTTCATTAGTGGAGAGGCGATCGCCCGCCAAATTCTTTACGCCCAGCGCTATTGCCAAGAAAAATTTGACACTATCAGCACCATTGCTTGGCTGCCTGACTCTTTCGGCTTTTGCTGGCAGCTACCCCAACTGCTTACGCAAGGAGGCATCGAGACTTTTGCCACCCTCAAACTCTCATGGAATGACACCACTGAATTTCCTCACCAGCTCTTCTGGTGGCAATCTCCCGACGGTAGCCGCATCCTGAGCCTCATGCTTCCCCCCATAGGCACCGATATCGATCCGATCAAAATGGCCACCTATGCTGCCAAGTGGGAAGCCAGCACCGGTAGCACTAACACCCTCTGGCTTCCTGGATTAGGTGACCATGGCGGTGGGCCCACTCGAGACATGCTCGAAAAATTCCAACGCTGGGCAACCTCTCCCTTTTTCCCTGACCTCAGCTTTACCAGCGCCACCCAATACATCAACGCGCTACAATCGGCCCCTTCTTCCCAACCCTCGACCTCGGCGCTACCTATTTGGAACAATGAACTTTACCTAGAACTCCACCGCGGATGCTATACCACCCATGCCGATCAAAAGCGTCACAACCGCCGCAGCGAAGATTTACTCTACCAAGCAGAAGTTTTCGCCACCATCGCTCAAATTGCTTACGATAGCCCCTTCCCCAAACATCCGCTAGCGCAGGCATGGAAATCACTGCTATTCAATCAATTCCATGACATTTTGCCCGGCACAGCGATTTCTGAGGTGTTCGCCGAAGCTGATCTCGGCTGGCAGCAAATTAAGGCAATTGGCAATCACGTTCTTTCACAAAGCCTCAGCACCATCACCTCACACATCCCGCTGCCAACGCCGCCCCATCCACAAGCAAAAGCTATCGTCGTATTCAACGCCCTGAGCTGGCCCCGTAGTGAAGTTGTCACCCTCGCTCTAGACACAGTTAAAAACAGCTCTTGAACCATCCGCACATTGGGCAGTCTATGACTTCGAAAATCAAGCAATTCCTAGCCAAACCCACCTACATCAAACCCACCTACATCCAGACAATCAGAACAATGCCACGCTATCCTTTTTAGCGCGATCGCTGCCTGCAGTAGGCTATCAGTGTTTTTGGATTTGCCCTAGCACACCTCAAAACACACAAGATTTCCCAAGAGACTACTGCCTCGAAAACGACTTTCTCAAAGCAACAATAGATCCTCTAACCGGACACATTATCAGCCTCATCGAAAAAAGCAGTGGCAGAGAAAGCCTCAGGCAACCCGGCAATCGGTTACAGGCATTCTATGATAAAGGCCAATACTGGGATGCTTGGAACATCGATCCCCAGTACGCCAGCAAACCGCTAGAAGATCCACTACTGCAATCCATTACTTGGCTCGAATCCGGCCCTACTCGCCAGCGATTGGGCATCACCTACAGCCTTAATCAATCGACCATTGCCCAAGACTATACGCTAGATGCAAATTCGCCTTTTCTCAAAATAACCAGCCGCATCAATTGGCAAGAAACCCAAGTTCTCCTCAAAGCTGACTTTCCGCTCAACACTTCAGCCCAAACAGCAACCTATGAAATTCCCTTCGGAGCCATTACTCGCACCACACAGCCACAAACGAAAGCCGAACAGGCACAGTGGGAAGTCCCCGCACTACGCTGGGCCGACTTAGGCGATCACATCTTTGGGATCAGCCTGATGAGCAACTGCAAACATGGCTTTGATGCCACCACCAATCACCTTCGCCTCACCTTACTCAAATCACCCATTTGGCCAGATCCCAACTCTGATCAAGGCTGGCACTATTTCACCTATGCCATATATCCCCATACGGGTACTTGGCAATCTGCCCGCACCGTTCATCACGCCCGTGAACTCAACATCTCATCTACAATTCATCCCATAGACGCTCAGCCCATAGACGCTCAGCCCATAAAGGCTCAGTCCATCAAGCATAAGCAGACACCCAAAACGATTTATCCAACAAGTAGCAGCCGCCACAGCTTTTTACACATCCCCAATCCAAACCTTATTCTCTCCGCCTTCAAACCAACAGAAGACAATCCCAACGAGTTCATTCTGCGCTGTTACGAGGCCCATGGCGAGCCCACAACCCTGGCAATGACAGCTACCACTTGCGGGCTACCGCAACTAGACCCTAGCGAAAGTAAACGCGTCAATCTTCTCGAAACAGAAATGAAAGAATCAGCCCACTCTATTCAGCCCTGGCAAATCGTCACGCATCGCTTACCAATTTCTCAGGAGTAGTCTTGGTATGGCAAGCAGAGGCAAAAGAAAAACCCAGCCAGGATATAGCCTGTACCGGACGCATTCGGTACAGGCTACTCACTTGGCCCGTTGTCCTGCAATGGGTTCAGTCAACATGCTGTACCTCAGCCAAGCGACCAAAGCTATAGATATAAACGCCTTACAGTCTATGCAAATTTATGAAACGTCTGCCAACTCGCGATCGCCAATCTCAGCTTCATCAGTAGGCTCATCAAAGTTACGAATAATATCTAAATCAATATCTAGCACAGACATTTGCAAGCCAGCCTTAGGGCTATTGTCAACCTTAGAAATAAAAGGATTAGGCTCTACACTCCCTGTACAGATAATCAAAGACCCTTTTTTCAGATAAGGTAACTTGCGCCAAGCGACCGACTTTTCCCAAATACTCAAAGAAACAGTAAAAGACTCCTCTCGATCTCGAACTCCGCGCACATACAAAGTGGCATTGGCCACATTCGCTTTGCCACCACTCTTAAGCTCAACGGTTCTAATTTCAGCATCCGCTGCTAAGTTACCGCTCACCACCCATTTATTCAAACCAGCACTAGCCATATTCGTCCCCTCTATATAGTTTTATCAAGCAGGCTATTCTAAAAATGCCCACTGTTATTGAGATAGCCCCTAGATAGGTCTACGGAGAGGGCGAAAAAGGGCGAAAAAAAAGCTTCCCAACCCATCAGTTAAGAAGCTTCTAGAAAAATGACCTGGCATCGAGCTATTTTGACAAGGACCAACGTCCTCACTATCTTCGCCGCTACAATGTTTCACAATCGAGTTCGGGATGGAATCGAAGTGGGGCCACTGCGCCATTGACACCAGGAAT
>JAAUPS010000041.1 GCA_012033015.1 Phormidesmis sp. RL_2_1 | reverse complement strand
TAGTCCCAAGCGATCGCGATCGGGGTCGCAGGGCTATCAACATCGCTATAGGAGAGAACATGTAGCAACAGCAGGTCTGCGCCAGTCGCTTGGGCCATGGACAAGGCAGTTTCAAACACTGTGGGCTGATGAATATCGAGTGCGACCAATATTTTGTTATACATACGATTTAATCCTTAGTTAAGAAGACAACTTTAAGAAGACAACTTTAAGAAGACAACAAAGCTACCTTTTGGTCACTGTTTTGAGCGGTGTTTTGAGCTGGAACTGACACCTGATGGATTTCAGCATTGGGGTGAACCACCAAAACAGAACAGGGGGCATGGTGCGTGACATAATTGCTGGTGCTGCCCAGCATAATTTCAGCCATGCCTCGCCGTTGATGGCTGCCAATGATGATGAGACTAACGTCAGTTGTTCTGGCAACTTCACAAAGGGTTGGCCCAGCGAATCCGCCAGGATGAACAAAGTCGGCATTGACACCGGCTGCGATCGCCTGATCGGTTTTCTGTTTTAAAAGTGATTCGTAGTGCGCCATGTAATTGATCCAATCTTGTTCATATTGTTGCCGAATGGCTTCGTCCATATGGGTAGTGCTAGGCGTAGAGTACGTGTAGGGTAGCTGAGGACTGTGGGGATCGGAAGACGTTAGCACATGCACAAGCATAAGCTTGGCATCTAGGGCTTTTGCTAATCCAATTGCGGCTGCCAAAGCTTTGTTACTGACTTCAGATTCGTCGATGGCAACTAATATGGTTTGAAATGGAACGGTTTGAAATGGAACAGAGATCATTGGGCTATCTCCTGGAGAATTTTCTGAGCGTTTGTTTTTTGAGTGTTTTGTGGCTAACGTTTGCGGGCTAAACATTAACCGTGGCATTTTGGCGCATGTCTTCGAGCACTTGCCAAGCAATATCGCATTCTTGCTGAATTTTAGCGTCTGGATCGTCTACAATTCGCGTGTGCTGGAGGGCATCGCGGATGCGTCTAGATAACTCATCATGGGGTGGTGCGGGCAAGCTGCCTTTGTCTAAAATATCGGTCACTGAAACAATTCCTAGCAGCTCATTGGCTTGAATGACGGGAGCGCGATGAATGCCTGCATCGGAGAGGCATTGGGCAGCTTCTTGAACTGTGACCGTGGGCGATACATAAATGCAGGGGTAGCGCATGATGTCGCTGACTCGGACAAAGCCAGGATTTTTCCCTGGTGCGATGACGTTGTAAACAATGTCTTTTTCGGTCAATATGCCGTAGGAAATATCAGGGGCTATTTTTTCGACAATGAGCGATCGCACCCGATTTGCCCGCATCATCCACATAGCATTGGCAACCGTCGCAGCGCTGCGAATAACAATGACAGGGCGGGTCATAATATCTTTGACAGTGAGCATAGGTGCCTCCTTATGGATGAAACTATCAGCTAGGATGAGGCCATCAGCAACAGCGTTCTGCTGGCGTTCTGCTGGCGTTTTGCTGGCGTTCTGCTTAAGTAAATCGCCTACCTGCTGTACCTAATCTGCTGTACCTAATCTGCTGTAAGTGGTTGATACTGTTGATACTTTAGTTGTAGGCCATGAGTTTGAGGAAACTATGAAGGTTAATATCCAATTTTGATATCTGACTGATGCTTTTGAGCGATGGTGAGTCATGCCCTTTAGCCTAAGCAAAAAGGGCAAAGAATGACTCAGGTTTCTCCATAAGTTCCTCATATTTGTGCCATAGGCTGAAAGCAATAAGACAAACGTCACAAATTAAACATCAAAACTTAAGACAGAACCGTATAAAAGCAAGTGACTAGGCTATAGCTGGACTGTAGCCTAGCTATAGCTAGACTGTAGCTGAGCTATAGACTGTAGCTCAGCTATAGATAACGCTCTAGAGATAACGCTCTAGAGACGGTGCTATCTCTTTTTTGATAAGGAGATATGATGACTAGGACAACTACAGATGCTCTACGTGTATCGCCAGAGATATTGCCAGAGATATTGCCAGAGATATTGCCAGTGATATTGCCAGATCCTGCGCTTTCAGCCAGTCAGCTCGTCAGGCAACCTAGTCATAACGATCATCTGAAAGAACAGCATTTTATAATAAGCCCTCATCAAAGCTCACCCTATAAAACACCGCTATATTCGGATAAGCACCCGGCAGATGAGTACGCCCTCGGCATGGCTCTTAGTCGGGTGCTGCCACCGATTACGCAAGCGTCTGAACTGACGTCAATGCCTGCGCCCACTTCTGAGGAATTGGCTAAGTCTATTCGGGTTTTTGGGCTCAATCATTTTAATATCACTGCTGCACCAGCGCTGATTGAGCAGGTTAAGCGATTTTATATTGATGTTATTGGCTTGGTTGTTGGGCCAAGAGCCCATTTAGATCACGAGGGCTACTGGCTATATGCCGGGGAAGTACCTATTTTGCATCTGAGTGCCCGTCAGGAGATGGAGACGATAACCACACCTCAGCAGCAGGGATACTTTAACCATATTTCGCTGAGCTGTGTCGGGTTAAGAGGTGCGATCGCAAAAATGACTGAAACCCAAACGTCCTATCGACTGATTTACCTTAGCGACATTCATCAGAGCCAAATATTTGTCAAAGATCCTGCGGGTATTGGTGTAGAGCTGACCTTTCTCAATGAGCACTTATAAAAGTGTGTCACATCTAGCAACGTCAGAATGCATCCTGACTAGCAGCAGCTAAATCACTCGACAAAAGCTATAGCACCATTTTGTCAAACTGTTTACAATGATGTCAGCGCCGTACATCAACCACACTGAAGCTGAGATAATCTTCATGCTGTGGAGACGAAACAGGACTGCATGAAGTTTTTGCTAGTAGAAGACGATGAAGTACTGGCCAGGGCCATTGAGCAACTGCTGGCAGAGCACCACTATGTCATGGATTTGGCGACAGATGGCATCGTTGGGCGAGATATGGCCGAGACCTTTCCCTACGATTTGATTTTGCTCGACTGGATGTTGCCTAAGCTGGATGGGATGCAGCTTTGTAAATATCTTAGAAACGAGGGCAACTACACGCCAATCATTTTGATGACTGCCCGTGATGCTAGCACTGACAAGGTCACAGGACTTGATGCGGGCGCTGATGATTACCTGGTCAAACCCTTTGAATTTGAGGAATTACTCGCTCGCATTCGCGCCCTATTGCGACGGGCTGAGGGGATTGTTTCGCCGGTTTTGCAGTGGGGAGATCTGTGCCTTGATCCTCGCAGTAGCGAGGTGACTTGTCGCAATATTCCGGTATCTGTAACGCCTAAAGAATATGCCTTGCTAGAGCTGTTTTTGCGCAATCCTAGCCGAATTTTTAGCTTGGATAACCTTTTAGATAAAGTATGGTCATTTGAAGACTCTCCCAATGTAGGCTCGGTACGCACCCATATTAAGGGTCTTCGCCAAAAGCTTAAGAAAGCGGGTTTGCCGGATATTATCACGACGGTCTATGGCCTGGGATATCGACTGAAGTCAGAAATATCGCAGCCTACTACGGCGCTATCTGGCGAGTCTGGCGAGTCTGGTGAGTCTGGTGAGTCGGCTGAAACTGGCTCAGAGGGGAGCCCAACCGCCCGTGCTGACGGCAGCGGGGTAGGTAAGCTAGATTTATCGATACTGTGGCAAGGGGTTAGCCAAAAGTATCTTCAGCGGGTTGTCAATGTCGCTAATAAACTGCGTGGATTGCAGCCGGGGCTTGTCGATAAAGCGGTTCAACAGCAGCTCATAGCGGAAGCCCATGCACTGGCTGGCTCCTTGGGCAGCTTTGGTTTTCAATCGGTGACAGCACAATGCCGCGAAATTGAAAGCATTCTAGATAGCAATGTTTACTTAAGCGCTGAGCATGTCACGCGCTTAGAAACCTTGATTATGCAGTCACAGCAAACGCTGGTGCAAGGGTTAGGAAATACATCTGCCGTATCAGAGAGTGCTTTACCAGAGAGTGCTTTACCAGAGAGTGCTTTATCAGACAGCGCTTTATCAGACAGTGCTTTATCAGACAGTGCTTTATCAGACAGTACTTTATCAGACAGTGCTCTATCTCATCAGATTGACTCGATCAGTATTTCACCTGAGAGTGTAGTCTCGTTAACCTCTTCGGCCTTTATGCCGATGCCGATATCGGCGGAGCTAGCACCCGGTCAGTTATTTCAACTCTTCATGGTAGAGGCTAGGGGCGATCGCGATCATCACTGGCTCCACAAGCTTAAAACGACGGCTGCCCACTATCAAATGAACGTTCAAGTTATGGAGAGCTTTGCTCAAGCTAGGGAGGCGATTTTTCCAGTGGAGGGCACTGCTGGGTCGCTGCCCCATATTGTTGTGTTCGACTTTGATGGCTCTCATGATCTCCCGGCAAACGACAGCGCTGAATTTGAGCTGTTAGCGGCGTTGCAAGCGGCCCAGCCACCGATTCCATCGCTGGTGCTGACTGCGGCAGATAGCTTTGAAAATAGGGTGAGGGTAGCTCGTATGGGGGTTGCTGGATTGCTACAAACCCCGGTGACGCCTACTGAAGTTTTAGAAACGGCAGCGCGAGTATTGCAAAAGGGTGCACCGCCGACCGCCAAGCTGTTGATTATTGATGACGATCCGGCCATGCTGGTACTGTTACAAAATCTGTTGAAGCCTTGGGGCTTTCAGATGCAACTGTTGAACGATTCGCAACAGTTTTGGCAAACATTGGAGCGTTTTGATCCTGATCTGGTGTTGCTTGATGTCAAAATCCCCCAGATCAGCGGTTTTGATTTGTGTAAGGTGCTGCGGAATGCGCCGCGTTGGCATGAGCTACCGGTGTTGTTTATGTCAGGCCATACGGATGCAGACACCATTCAGCGGGTGTTTTCGGTGGGTGCTGATGACTATATTCGTAAGCCGATTGTTGCACCGGAGTTAATAGCGCGGGTGCTAGGGTGGTTGGAGCGATCGCGCACTCGCCAACTCCGAGCCGATGTGGATAATCTCACAGGTGTTGCCAATCGCCGCAAATCTACCCAATCGCTCAATCGTTTGCTAGGGCTTGCTCAGCGGCAGGGGCAAACCCTGTGCTTTGCCTTGATTGACTTTGATCATTTTAAGGAGATTAATGATGAGTACGGTCATCCTGTGGGCGATCGCGTTCTCAAGCGATTTGGGGAAAGCCTGCGGTCAACCTTTCGCAACGAAGATGTGATAGGTCGTTGGGGCGGAGAAGAGTTTGTCGTAGGGCTGTATGGCATCAGTCGTCAAGAAGGCAGCCAGCGATTACGTGAATTTCTAAAGGCTTGGCAACAGGAACAATTTGATGTAACGAATGGTTCTGATTCTCATCAAGACCATTCCAATCAAGATAATTTAATCCAGCAGCACACCTGTCGTTTCCACGTTACGTTTACCGCAGGCGTGGCTGTTTATCCACACGACGCTACAGACTTACAGGGGCTTTACCGGGCCGCTGATGGCGCGCTATACAAAGCAAAAGCAGCAGGCCGTAACCGCATATTTTCAGTCGCTTAAGTAGTCGCTTAAGTAGTCGCTTAAACAGGTTGTCGATATTTTAATGATTTTAATTGAAAGTCCTGCGATTGTTTGGCGAGTGGTCTTGATACAGTCTGTGAATAACAACTTTGCAATGGTGAGGTTGGCAGTTTATGCTAATTTTATTGGCATATTTGCAGCGTTATTTAGGTACACGGTTATTTAGGTGTACGGTTATTTAGGTGTACGGTTATTTAGGTACACGGTTATTTAGGTGCACATAGGTACACAGTTATTTAGGTACACGGCTATTTAAGTACGCGGCTATCAGGTACACAAATGACTCGACACATTCTATTAATTGATGATGAAGAAGCGATTCGAATTATTCTTAAGGCATCGTTAGAATTCACGGCTGGATGGAAAGTGGTGGTGGCTTCTTGTGGAAGTGAAGGCATAAAATCGCTGAAAACTGAACAGCCTGAGGCCATTTTACTCGATGTCATGATGCCAGAAATAGATGGTATTTCTCTGTTCCATCAGCTTCAAGCTCAGCCTGAAACCCAAAACATCCCGGTGATTTTTCTCACTGCGCAAGCTAGAGAAGTAGAAGGCAGTGCCCTAGAAACCTTGGGTGCAGGGGTTATTTTAAAGCCGTTTGAGCCTGAGGCGATCGCCAACCAAATTCGCACGTTACTGAACTGGGCTGACTAAAAGTTATCGCGTGTGCCGGATGCATAACGCCGACGGCAAGGCTACGCCAACGGGTACACGCGCCTCGCTTGGCCTGTTGTCACGTAGAGGCTTCAGCCAGCGTGCTGTACCTCAGCCAAGCGAGCAATGCTATAGAGGTTTGCGCGGAAGTCATGTTTTAGGCTTGTCTAGGAGAAAGGGACGGCAATGACTGGTCAGGCAATGACTGGTCTACATAAGAATCACACATTTTTTTTCTATTCTTATGAAAGTTGGCAATCGATAAAGTTCTCACTTTGGTTACTTGAAAGAACTTTATCGCCACTTTTTTTATGGCCATTTGATGGCCATTGTCTGACTGTTTTATAGCCGTAGTGTAGGCTGAGTCCCAGATATGCAAGCTATCATCGCACTGCGGCTTTTTTTGCGGTCGATATGGTTTTGAGTTCTTCGTTTGAGTTCTTCGTTTGAGTTCTTCATCAGGCAGTGTAAATCATATGAACATTATTCAGCTCGAACGAACTCGAAAAACGAACAAAGTTTTGCCGCCTGCTACTGCTCCAACCCATTCGATTTCGCCTTCTATTCACTCATGTGAAATTAGTTCAAGGACTACTAGCTTAAGCGCTACCAGCTCAATATCTGATGGTCAGTGCGATCGCCCGATAGCATCAAGCAAACAAATTTACTGCTGCTACATCAACCGCACGACCAAATTTCAAATTGTTCGGGTTGTCACTATTGCCCATGGTCTACTCGAACGCATGGTGATTCCTCAGGCCAGAATTTTCTTCGAAGCGAGTCCCCATGAGCATTTAGAAGTTCATGTAGGCAACCCTATCACTTCAATTTTGTCAGATAAAATTCCTTGTTATCAGCTTGCTTACACAGAAAATAATTTTCATGAGTAACACGTTTAGGGGCTTGCAGCTAGGGACTTGCAGCCTAAATCAGGTCACTCGTTAACCCCCAATCCTGCAAAATCAGGCATTGGGGGTTATTACTGTTCTTAGGATTCGCGCGGAGAAAAGACTCTGAAAGATGAGTTGGAAAGATGAGTTGACCTCAACGATGCGATGAACTATGCGTTAGCACCCCACGAAACCCAATGAAGTGATTCTACCTGCACTTCGCAGATAGTTTGTAAATCATCAAGGGCTGCGCCTTCGTAGTCTGCGGTCTCTAGCTCACTCGCTTCGATGCGAGCACCTGTGAGGTCGGCCTCACACAAAATAGCTCCGCTCAATCGCACCCCACAGAGATCCGCGCCGCGCAGATCCGCGCCTGTCAGATTTGCAGCCCGCAAATCAGCACCTATCAGATTGGCTCCCACTAAGCTAGCGCCTTGTAAGTTAGCACCAATAAAGTTGCTACTTTGAAGGTTGGCTCCATTAAAATGAGTGCCCACAAGTTCGGCATCGGTGAGATTGGCTCTAGCCAAGTTAGCACGGCTAAAATCACTGTGGCTTAGATCTGCGCCGCTCAGATCACAGCGGCTAAAGTCAGTGCCTACAAGATACTTTTCTATCAGAGATACACCACGCAGAGATGTTTCAGAAAAGTCGCGATCGCCCTGATTGTATTCATGAAGCAGTTGTTGAAGCGTCATCAGTTGAAGCGTCATGAGAGGTTGCCTCCTAAAAACGACTAGGCATAAACCTATTTCTAGTCGCATGATTTATTGGCAGGCTGTTTAGCTGCATACCTTTCAACACATACATCACAGCCCGCCCCTATAGTTTCTCCTCACGCCTATGATAGTAGGCTCAAAGTATGAAGAACTTGTGAGCAAATCAAG
This sequence comes from Phormidesmis sp. RL_2_1, assembly GCA_012033015.1. Classification (GTDB taxonomy): domain Bacteria; phylum Cyanobacteriota; class Cyanobacteriia; order Phormidesmidales; family Phormidesmidaceae; genus Phormidesmis. The sequence continues at coordinate 18,897 of JAAUPS010000041.1, read as the reverse complement.
GTAAACTACCCCTCAACCTCTGATGCATAGCGTAAAGTTAGCGGTGGCTGGCAGTAAAAACTGTTCCGCTTAAGCCTCATGACTTCTTCAAAGTTGTTGAGTATGCTTTAAAAGTATCTCTCAATGTGTTCTTGTTCAATACGTTCTTTTTAACGAATTCTTCTTAATGGATTTTTTTAGTGGTTTTTTTAGAATCCCTTTATTATCCTAGCTATTTCCGTCTTTTCATAGGCGATATCTTCAGAATAACCTCTTTGAAGTAACACCTCTTTAGAACTAGCTTTTTAGAACTAGCTTTTTAGAACTAGCTTTTTAGAACAACCTCTTTAGAACAATATTAGTCCGCAGGAAACCGCCATGAAAGTAGACTACTTAATCGTGGGTAGTGGCCTATCCGCCCTTGTTTTCGGTGCATTGATGGCCAATGCCGGTAAGCGAGTCCAAATTTTAGAATCTCACGACTATCCCGGCGGCTTTGGGCACACATTTACCCTGGCTAAAAAGTACACCTTTAATGCTCAGCTACACTACGTTTGGGACTGCGGTGAAGGTCATACCGTAAACCGTGTGCTGAAGCGACTTAATCTAGATAAAACCATCACCTTTGAGCGCTACGATCCAGATGGTTTCGATCATATGAGAATGCCAGGATATGCCCTAGATATTCCCTCCGATGTAGAAACGCTCAGCCGTCGGCTCAGACAGCTTTTCCCGCAGGACTCAACCTCTATCTGCCAGTTTCTTGACGAAGTAAACCGGGTGCGTGCAGGCTTAAAATTACTTTCTCCGCCTCTACAGCCCACCGCCATCCTGCGCGATTGGGGTGCAGCCGCGGGCACTCTCCGCTACCTCAACAGCACCTTACAAGACGTTTTTGATCAGTTTAACCTGCCGCTAGCGGCACAGACATTGCTTGCTTTGCAATGGCCCGATTTCTTATTGCCCCCTAACCAGCTTTCCTTCTATGCCTGGGTGATCTTGTTTACCAGCTATCAGGAAGGCGCATTTTACCCTACTCAGCATTTTGAATCCGTGGTTAATGCGCTGGTGAAAACCATTGAAGATCACGGTGGAGAGGTTTTGTTCAATCAGGAAGTTGTCAATTTTTTGGTTACAGGTAGAACCGTAACAGGGGTGCAGGCGGTTGATTTAATGAATCCTACCACCCAAGACTTTTATGCCCACACGGTTATTTGCAATATGGATCCTAAAAAGGCCGCTAAAATGATCGGCCTTGATAAGTTTTCACGGGCCGTCCGTAAAAAGCTAGATTACGACTATTCACCCTCTAACTTTGTGGCCTACTGCGCGGTTAAAGATCTTGATTTGCGAGACTATGGCTTTGGTCGATGGAACATCTTTCATACAGAGCAACCCAATCTCAATCGAGCGTTTCGGCAAATGTATGACGAAAATGATTTTTCCCAGCCTAGCTTTGCCATTACCACGCCCACATTGCTCACCCAAGCCCATCGAGACTGCCCTGAAGACTGCCAGATCATTGAGTTTTTAACCGTCGCTAACTATAACTATTTTCAAACGCTCTTAAAAACAGATCGGAAGCTCTATAACCACAAAAAAGAAGAAATTTTAGAGCGCATTCTCGATATTGTCGAAGAGCACTACATTCCTCACCTAAGAGAACATCTTGCTTTTAAGGTGACCGGCAGCCCAACGACTAACGAACGGTTTTGCCACTGCCCTCAGGGCAATTCCTACGGCTCGAATCTGACGCCTCAAAATATGGGCATAGGCCGACTCAACCACCATAGCTCACTGAAAAACTTTTACTTTTGCAATGCCTCTGCGGGTTATCCCGGCTTTGCGCCCACGTTTTGGACGGGTGCACTGTTATACCAACGTCTATCTGGCGATGTTTTGTTAGCCAAAAGCTAATCCTTACCGCTTCTTCTTCTCACCTACTTTTATTCCCACCTACTTTTATTCCCACCTATAGGTCAATTTCATGAAAATTGCGATTATCGGCGGTGGTGCCAGCGGTATGGTTACTGCCTACCTGCTCGATCAGCAGGGTTGTCATCAGGTCTCTGTATTTGAGCGCCAGCCCATGCTTGGCGGACATATCCGCACTCTAAATAAAAATGTGCAGCCGAATCAGTCTGATTGCAAGCAGATATTAGAAAATGGCGTGTTGGAATTTCCGTCTGCTTTTCACAATTTTTTAGCATTGATGCAAACATTGGGCGTCGCGCTAGAACAGGTCGATGTTGGCTCAGGGTTATTTTTGTCGGAAGGGCGTCATGTGCTTTCAGGGGCGCTGATTCGCAAAAATTTTACGCGGTGGCAGCGATGGCTAGAGTATTGGCGGCTAGATACTCTGTACGCTCGCTCGGCTGGGTTTTGGCTGAAAATGCAGTTTCCCAAACAGCAAGATTTTTACGATCAGCCATTGTCTCAATATTTACCTCAGGCAAATTTACGAAATATATGGCTAAAGCTACTGACGATGTATAGCTACTCCATGCCCTTTGAGCTGATTGACAGTTTTCCAGCGGAGTTGGCTATTGTGTCGCTACGCCAATATATTTTTGCAAAGTGGTTTCGGATTAAAGGCGGGGTGTATTCTTATATTGAAAAAATTCTAGAGCGCTTTAGCGGTGAAGTTTACCTGGGTGTTGAGGCGATGTCGGTGCGACGTACGGACGCTGGCATTATGCTGATGCTACCGGAAGGGACACAGCAGTTTGATAAAGTGGTGTTTGCGACACCGCCCGATCAGGTGCTGAAGCTGTTAGCTGATCCCACCTATTCGGAAATACAACACTTTTCTAACTGGCAGAAAAATCAGGTGCAAACGCTGCTCCATACAGATACAACACTGTATTCGCCTTATCACATTAAACAACATGGAGAGTTTGATTTTTTCCATACTGAGCAAGGCTGGGGATATAATGCAGCGCTGAATCAGCTTTGTGGAATTGCCGATGGGGAGCAGTACAATTTAGCGTTTAATCTTGAGAATTTGATTGCCTCTGACAAAGTTTTACATCGCCAAACCCATCATACTCCGCTGTATACGGTGGAGGCTTTTCGCGATCGCAATCAAATCATCCAAAGCAATGGGGAAAACCACACCTATCATGTTGGGGCCTATTTGGTCGATGGCCTACATGAAGGTGCTGTGACTTCTGCGATGCAAGTTGTTGAGCGAATAGGCGCAGCCTCAAACGGACAGCAGCCTAATGGCCAACAGTCTGTGCTGAAAGCGCTGAAAGCCCGAAGCAAAGCGTACTCAGCCTATTAATTGGAGGGCAGATTAAAGCGTTTGGCCAAGAAAAGGCTCTCTTTTTGATTTCAGAAAAGAGAGCCTCCAAACTAGAGCCTTGACGATGATTCGCTACCGTTAATTTCCAAAGGTGTAACCGACGCCGACAATGAAACCAACTTCATCGCCATCAGCAAACGGAAGATAGCTAATCGAGCCATTGGCTACCCAGCGATCGGCAAAGCGATAGTCAATTCCACCTGTCAGTGCAAACTCAACGGTGTCGTCATCACCGAGTTCGCCGCCAATGCCTGCTCCTAGAAAGGGATAGACATTTCCATCTGGATCTACAGCATTGAAGTCATAGGTGATCGGCAAGAGATATGAGACATCTTCACCATCGTCGAAATCAAAGTCTGTAGCGACCGAGGGCCGAATCGAGATATTGTCACCGAGGGTGAGTTTACTGTTGACGACGAAGCCATCATCGCCGCCGCCGATACCAATGTAGCTGTAGTCAGGCCGCTGCTGAGCGGAAGCCTGCAAAGGCAAAGCCATCATGGCAGCGACTAAACCGGCAGAAACCAAACCAACAGAAACCAAATCAAATGCGCGTTTCATGATATACCTCCCATACGCAGTGAAGCGTAGCGTAGAGAACTTGTCTTCTATTGCTGTTCCCTCAGACCAGTCTTGTCATCAGTATCTGTTCAGAAAACAGTCTTTTGATGACGCTGCATCGTGGGGAAAGCAAGCTTTAGAAGCAGCTAACGGAAAAGAGATATCTTTGAGGTGAGTTCTCTCTCCTTTCAGCTTATCTTTAGTATATCTTGGTGATTTTATTTTATATGGAAGCGATAGGACGCTTTGCTGAGTGGCTTTTGAGCCGTGATAGAGATTTCTCTGACTTTTCTGATTTATCTGCTAAGACAGCGCTGATCACTCACCAAGACAGCGGTGAGACCCTGCGTCGTTGTACGGCGCTAAGGAATGCTCACCAAGACAAAGCCAGAATGCATCCTGACTTTGCTATACCTAAAACAACGCTCAGCAAGTCGTAAATTGACAACCTGCTGAGCGTTGGGTATTGGCTTTTGTCTGCTGATAGCTTTTAGGCAGCGGAGGTATCTGCCATCTCTTCGACTGTTGTCTCGGCCATTGCTTCAGATGACATTTGAGACGTCGGCTCAGACAGCGGCTGAGAAGGTTTGCCTTCTCGCACAATCATCACCGAACAAGGTGCTCGGTGCATGACATAGCTGCTAACGCTACCGGCTAAAAATTCCCCTAGGCCCCTGCGTCCATGGCTGCCAACCATGATCAGATCTACTTTTTCGGTTTTAGCGCGATCGCAAATCACCCGACCTGGATCTCCGCTGATTTGAACAAAATCAGCCTGTATTCCCATCGCCTGCGCCTCGGTCAAGAGATGAGAAAGCAAGCTATTCACTCTTTCGTCATACTTTCTCTGTTCTTCCTCATAGGTACTCCAGAAGGTTTCATCCATGGTCAGCGGATAGCTCGTTGTTCCAGAGTAATAGCTCAAGGGGATTGCTGCGCCACGAGCTGGGGTCAATACGCTGAGGAGATCTAGCGTTGCGCCAGAGGCTTTTGCAAGGGCCAAGGCACTCTCAAAAATATGACTGTATCTATCATCGGTGTCTAAGGCCACCAAAATTTTCTCAAACATCATAAATTTATTCTCCGACTTACGTTAAGCGATGCTGCTTCAAGCCATGTTGATCTACGCCATGCCGATTTAAGCCATGCCGATTTAAGCCATGCCGACAGAGGCAAACTCTGAGTACTGTTCACGATTAGCAGGCTCAGAATAAGCTGTAGGATGGATCACCGTGACCGAACAAGGTGCATGATGAACAAGGTAGTTGCTGACACTACCTAAAATAAGTTCTTGTTGGTTTGAGCGATCGCGATTGCCGACTACAATCAAATCAGCTCTATGGGTGCTAGCGGCTGCGCAAATTGCTGGCCCTGGATGACCATGGGGCTGAACATAAATAGCCGTCACGCCAGCCTCTGCAGCTTCTGCCTGCTTTTGTTTCAACAGTTTGTCATAGTGAGTGGTCAGCTTATCCCAATGTTGATCGTAGTTGTCTTGGGCGCTCTCATCGACTACCATCGAACCGTTGTCAAAAGAGCCAAAAGGATGCTTAAGCGTGCCGTTGGGCAGTAAATCTAGGACATGAACGAGAATCAAATGGGAGCCCATCCCCTTAGCCATGGCTAAAGCCATTCCAAAAGCTTCTTCGCTAGAACTGGATTCATCAATAGCCACCAAAATTCTGTTTAGCATGGTAAGCGCTCCTTATTTATCTTGTCTTTATTTAGCGTTCACCCCTGTTTTACATGAGGAAGTTGAAGAAATCGTGAGGGCACTTATCTGCTAGCGGCACTTATCTGCTAGCGATAGAGATGGGCCAGTCAAGATGAGCCAGTCAAGATGAGCCGGTCAAGATGGGCCGGTCAAGTTTTCTGATAATGTTAATAAATCTTACTGATTGGCATTGGAAAACGCTGAGTGCCTGAGAACTGTGTAAGGCCCAATCAAGAATTTAGCGCCCCAGAATCCCAATATCGTGTCTTATCCTATTTGCTCTGAATCTGCCACCTATTCTCCGGCTCTGCTAGCGCTCAAGCGTTTGATTAGAGGTACGTTGAAGCAAGTGGGCATTGCCATCGCTGCGTTACTGGTGGTGTTGAGTGTTAGCAGCCTGAGTGTTGGCAGCTTGAGTGTTGGCAGCTTGAGTATTAGTCATTATGGTGTTGTCGAGGCTGCTCCTCAGTCAGGCGCTGTCGCCGTTCAGCTTACTAAGCCATTTCATGGGCTCAATGCCCGGATGACTGCCCACCATATCACCAATGCTCGACTGGCGATTCCACCTATGGCGTTTCTCACTTGGCTAGAGTACAGATATTTTGGTGAAACCTTTGCAGGACAACAGGCCAAGTGAGTAGCCTATACCGAATGCATCCGGTACAGGCTATATAGCCTCTGTCGAGCGAGTAAGGAATGCTCACTAAGACAAAGTCAGAATGCATTCTTAACTTTTGGCTATCTGAACAGGACTTTAGGTATTGGTCGTTAGGTATTGGTCGATTGAGCCGATTGAGCAAGTTCACTCTGGGTTTACCTGGAGTTCACGGTAAGTTTACTAAGGTGTGTATCTGTTACTGTTTGGCCTGGGGCATCAAGTCTGATATGTTTGGGCTCACAGATTTTTAATGATGGGTTTTGATTGGAATAAAAACGCGTCGTTTTTTGCGGTAATGGAATGGGCTGTCGATGGGGATATGGGCAATGGCATAATAGCCACCTGCAACAGGCTCTCAGGTTTATGGTAGGGCTAGGGTTGGGGATGAGCGCCTGGGCGATGGTGGCTGCTCCGAGTTGGGCGGAGTGCACGTTTTTTGCTGAGCCGCAGCGTTACAACACTGAAAGGCAAGGCGATGTTCTTGTTATTGGTCAGCAGCGCGATCGCCCTTACCGAGTAGTGATTATCGGGGCAGATAGCGCTGTATTATCGGCTGTGCGTGCCTGTGTTTTAGATGCCTTTGCCACCAGAACTGACTTTGGCCCCTACATTCAAGTCGCTAGCTTTGCAAATCGTGGCGATGCTGAAATTATCCGCCGCATACTGCAGCGAGCCGGTCACCATCCCCGTGTGATTTACACGCCTTAACCCGCGTACCTTACACGCCTTTACTTTAATGTAATGCGTCATTTTAAGCGCCCACTCAACCTATGCTCAAAGTTCGGACATTTTTTTAGGGGTGCTGTTTTCAGCCATGGTTGTGGGGTTGCTTTCACTGGTTGTCCCTTTGCTGGGCACTCGCAGACTTTTTTGGGCGATCGCTGGTTGAGAATTACAAATATTAGGGGCCGCGTTGAAATCAGTACGGTTGAAGGTGGGCAACGGCAGGCCCGTGCGGGCGATCGCCTAGAGCGGGCAGGCGATCGGGTGACCACCGGCCCTAGTTCCTCAGCGCGCATCGAGATTGACCAAGCGACCGGCCATATCACCATGAGCGAAAACACTCAAGTACAGGTGCAAACCCTGAGCATCACCCAAAACGGTGGCCGAGTCACTCGCCTCCTGGTGACCCAAGGGCAGATTCGCACCCAGATCAGGCGATTTACGAATCCAGATTCTGAGCTAGAAATTTACACCCCGGCAGGCATTAGCGGCGTCCGTGGCACTGATTTTGGCATTGCCGTACAGCCCAATGGCACCACAGGGGTCGCCACCCTCGAAGGCAGCGTCGCCACCAGCGCCCAAGCGCAAACCGTTTTGGTCAATACCAATTTACAGACAATCATTTTTCCTGGTGAACCTCCCATACCGCCAGAAACCTTGAGAGATGACTTCACACTCTTGATTGAATTTCTAGCGATAACCACTGACGGTGAGTCAGTCAGACTAGTGGGCCGCACAGATGCCGTTAACCTTGTAGAAGTTAACGGTGAATCACAAACGTTGAGCCGAGACGGTCGCTTTGAGATATTCGTACCGCGCGCTGATCTTGCCGGTCAGCCTGATGTACTGAATCAGCGAATTCAGGTACTGGTGATTACACCTTTGGGCACAAAACAAGCTTATGAATTGGTGGTGCCTTAATGACTGCTCTTGTACTTTTCTTTTGAGCATGATGAAACGATTGAACAGTTTGGTGCGCGTCATGCCGGGGCTGGTGGCCGGGATGTCGATTATTTTGTTGATGAAACTCCAGGCTTGGACGCCTTTGGAGCGTACGGTGAGCACCCAGTTAATGCGTTGGCGCGGCCCCATGGCCTGGGATGATCGTATTGTCATGGTCAGCATTGATAATGAAACTTTGAAGCAGCTCGGGCAGTTTCCCATTTCCCGAACCTACTATGCCAATTTGTTGGAGCGACTGAGTGAAGCGGACACCAGCGTGGTGGTTTTTAATATGCTGTTTTCTGATCCGGGGCCTGCGACGATCGATCCGCAGACCAATCACACGGCCAATGACACCTTAGCTCAGGCGATGATTACCCATGGGCGAGTGGTGCTAGGCCAAGCTTGGGGCTCAGACGAAATGCTGATTGAACCAATTCCGGTTTTGGCTGAAGCTGCGATCGCCATTGGTCATCTGCGGCTCAGTATAGATACCGATGGGATGACACGCACGGTTGAAACGACTTGGCGCAACGTCCCCACGCTGGGTGTGGCAGCGGTTCAAGTGTATGGGCTGACGGAAGAATTGGTCGCTATGCCCACAGATTTAGATCATCTGACCATCAACTGGCCCAGTTTCGCCGCAGATCTGACAACGGTGAGCTTAATTGATGTTCTCAACGGGCATATACCAGCAGACCATCTGCAAGACAAAATTGTCATTGTCAGCTACGGAGCGACGACAGGCCGCGAGGCGCTGCGCACCCCTTTTGACAATGAAATGCCGATTCAAGGCGGATATATGCACGCAGCAGTGATTGATAATTTGCTCAATCAATCCTGGCTGCGCGTGGTACCTGAAAGCAGCATAATGCTGTTTTTGTTACTGGGTGGCCCTCTCTTTGGGGGCTTGCTGTACCAGCGTAAAATTGCTGTGCAGCTTGCTTTGTGTGGTGGCATATCAGCAAGCTGGCTGCTAATATGCATCGTTTTTCTCTCCTGGGGATATCTGTTGCCGGTGGTCACACCATTGGTGGCGGTGTTGTTAGTCAGTGGTGTGGTAGCTATTTTGGATCAGTTGCAGAGCAATGCAGTGTTGCAGGTGCGCTCTGCTTTTCTCAATACGATTAGCCATGAGATTCGCACGCCGCTCAATTCGATTGTCAATTTGTCTGAAATGCTGCGAGAAACCCCTTTAGATAGTCGTCAGCAGGAGTTTGCCGATATTTTATACAACAGCAGTCAAACCCTGTTGGCGCTGATCAATGACATTCTTGATTTTTCTAAAATTGAATCAGGGCAGTTTTTGCTTGAAAGCTATCCGGTGAAACTGGTGGAGGTGATTGAGCGCAGTATTGAGATGTTAGCGCCCCGTGCTGCGGAAAAGGGTATAGAGCTGGTATATGCTCTCGATCCGAATACTCCGGCGGTGATTATGAGTGATCCGGTGAGGCTACAGCAAATTTTGCTGAATCTGTTGAGTAATGCCGTCAAGTTCACCGATATGGGTGAGGTTTCGGTGCGGGTAGATTTGGTATCTCCGGCTTCGGCGACAGGTCTTAACTTGAGTCGTTGGTTTCTTGATCAAGCGGCCAAAGCTCGGCTCGATAAGCGTTCTGCAGAAACGGTTAAGCTTCGGTTTGCGGTGCGTGATACGGGCATTGGGATTCTACCGGAGCGCATGAGTAAGCTGTTTAAGCCCTTTATTCAGGCGAGTTCTTCAACCACCCGGCAGTATGGCGGCACAGGCTTAGGACTTTCCATTAGTCAGCGCTTGAGCGAACGCATGCACGGTGAACTGTGGGCGCATAGCTATCCGCATGAGGGCAGTACGTTTTACTTCACGGTGCAGGTTCAGCCCGCTGTAGAGCTGGCACCTTTTCCGAGCTATTTGGCAGGGCTAAGCGGTACCCGGCTGTTGCTCATTGATGGCAATGAGACGCGGCGCGATCGCCTGATGTGGACCATGCAAATGCTCAATATTGAGCTGCGATCGCCACCACCATAACGAGCGCCTTAGAACTGGTTGAAGGCACTCGGCTGGGCATTGGACGGCCTTTTGACGGTCTTTTACTAGATGAATCGGTGATCAGCCCTCGCTCTGAATGTGCTTTGGCAATTGCTACCCTGCGTCAAGCTGCCCAGCATAAATTGTTGCCGGTTATTCTGATGAGTAACCTGCAGAGTGCGCCTGCTGAGGCTGCTGTCAACACCATTGTGTTATGGAAGCCGGTTAAGCAAGCTGCCCTCTATCAAGCGCTGCGCTCAATTCATCCACCTGCGCTAGCGGTTCCTCAGGTGCCTATTTCGTCTGAGCTTTCGGCAAAAGGTTCAGCAAGCCATGCAGCAACAAAACGGCATCACCCCCTCAGTATTTTGATTGCCGATGATAATCCGGTCAATCAGCGCGTGGCGCTGCGGGTTCTGGAACTGTTGGGCTATGACGCTGCAGTTGTCGGTTCAGGCGTAGAGGTGATATCAGCACTTCAACAGCAGCGCTATGACGTGATTTTGATGGATATGCGGATGCCAGAGCTAGATGGTATTCAAACTACGCTCAAAATTCGTCAGATGGCTCAAACAAATTCAAAATATAGAGAGATTTGGATTATTGCGATGACGGCGAATACCATGGCAAAGGATCGCCAGCGCTGCTATGACGCCGGTATGAATGATTACTTGAGTAAGCCGATTAACCGTGACGCCTTAGCTCGGGCACTGGAGCGCTGCGCGGCCATGCAAAAATGTGATCGAGAGCTGGATAGATAGCGTTCAAGCGACCAAAGCTATAGCGTTTTAGACAGTATTAATGAGTATTAATGAGTGCTTTGAGCACCTCATAGCAGTTGCGAATTGCCCCTAAATGCGCAATTTCATATCCATGGGTGTTTTCAGTAGGGAAAGCCAAACAGGCCCCTTTGGCCACATGACCAAATTTCATCGCAATTGAGGCATCGCTGCCAAAGCCGCTAATGGCCGCTACTTGTAGGGCAATGTTCACGCTGGCGGCAGCGGCCATGATCTCTTGATTGAGTCCTTCGTCATAGAGGCCGTAACTGTCTTGTGAAAACAGGGCCGGAGAGGGGCCATCAGTGAGGGGGTATTCCTCAGAGAGGGGACAAATCTCTAGGGCAATGAGCCGATCAAACGAGTTTCGCTGGGTAAAATATAGCGCCCCAATAGCCCCGACTTCTTCTTTGGCGGAAGCGACTAAATATACCTCTACTGGTGGTGCTTTTACCTGCTCTGCTAGGGCCAGCAAAATTGCCAGCGAAGCCTTATTATCGAGCGTGTAGCTGGCGATATGATCGCCCAAGCGAAACGGTTGCTTACGGTGCTTGCCGACTACCATGCGTGTGCCCGGTCGGATGCCCGCTGCTTCGAGTTCTTGGGCAGAAAGCTTGGTTTCGACCCATGCCTCTGCCCAGTCAACGGCTTTGCCTTGCTGCTGCATCTTTTGGGGTGACTCATGGGACACATGGCGCGATCCAAAGCTCAAAACGCCGCTAATCGTGGTGCGATCGCCCAGTAAATCGACCACGCCTTCGCCATACACCCAGGGGTAGGCTCCGCCGAGCGGTCTTACAGAAAGTCGTCCGTGCTGATCTACCCGCTTGACGATGCCCCCGATTTCATCCTTGTGGGCGGTAATGACCAAGGCGGATGGAGGCGTTTCATCGTTTTCCCCGGCTGATTTTTGCGAGCAATGTGCACTACCACATTATCTGCTTCATCTTGCCAATGTTCTACTTTCAGCGCTCTTAGCCGAGCCAGTAAATACCTATTAATCTCGCTTTCTACGCCGCTAGGGGAATGCAGCATGACCAGCTCAGCGATCGCATCAAAAAAACGCTGTTCATTCCAAGGCTCAGCGTTCACGGGCGGGCCAGATTCAGATTGGCTAGATTCAGATTGGCCAGGTTCAGTCACGGCTGCTAGCCCCGGTTGCGCCCTGATTTGTTGCGCCTTGATCGGTTTCACCGGCACCAGAATTGCGAATTTCTTCAGCGGTGATGCCTTCGGTAGAGTTGCCAAACCGCCAAAGTACAGCCGCTGCTTCGGCGCGAGTGGCGGCTTTATCCGGCTGAAATAAGGTGGTGTAGTTAAAGGCGCGGCGAATATTGGCAAAATCTCCATTCTGATAATCCGCAAGCACAGCCTGCAAGGCGCGGGGTTCTATTTTGGCCGCATCTTGAAAGCCCCAGGCTTGTTCGACGGCTGGAATGGTGGCTTGGGGCAACGGCTGGCGGGTATCCAGTGGGACTTTCCACAGCAGCATGTCTTTTCGGGTCAGCGGTGCATCGGGACGAAAGGTGAGAGTGGTGCTACTCCCTGTCAGCGGGCTAGGAATAATACCGGCTTCAGCCAGCCCTTGGATAGCGGCAAAGTCAGGATCTTTGGCTTTGACATCCTGAAAAACGGGCGGGCTGCTGGTGACCCCAGGACGAATTTTGCGGGTGCGCTGGTCGGCATAAAAGCGGTTGTTGACTGCGAGCAGCCAGCGGGCGTATTCTCGCCGGGTAATGGCTTGATTAGGGCGAAACTCGTCTGCTCTCGGCAGGTTTGGTGCTGGGGTTGGAGTGGGCGCTGGAGTCTCTGTAGGGCTGCCAGATTGGTTATCACTCTGGTTATCACTCTGGTTATCACTCTGGCCATTATTCTGGTCATTATTCTGGCTGTCAGCAGGGCTGGCTGCCGGGGCTGTCGGCGGGCGCACAATCAGCAAGCCCAACTCCAGCAAATCTACCAAATAGGGCTGAATTTCTTCGGGCGCTTTACCAAGATCGGTATACTGACCGGCAGTCACCTGGATCGGGTCGGCTGTTGGCTGCTCTGGATTAGTGTCAGTATTCGAGGCTTGGCTCGGGTCATTTTCAGGCTTGTTAGGCGCAGGGCTGGTTTTGTCTGGCGCATTAGCGATCGCACCTCCGTTTTCAGCGAGCTGAGGGTCGGGTTCTAAATTTTTGCCGACCACTTCGCCCAACGGACTGCCAGCGCAGCCCGATATAACCAAGAGCGTCGAAATCAACAGACCGGGCAGCAGGTGAGGCCGTAGAGCCTGTAACGGGCCAGATAATGGGCCAGATAATGGGCCAGATAATGGGCCAGACAGCCAAAATAGCGATCGTCCTTTGCCATGATCAGAAGCGTTTTGATTGGGAAAAGAAATCCGCGCCATCGCCTGTGCCAGAAGGTGTAAATAAATTTTGAAAGGAGCCCGGCTATTAAGCTAGCGTACAATGGCCCCATCATTAAACCGTTCTACGCAATTCTTGTAATGACTTCTGGGCAAAAACAATACCGATGAAAACTGCCGTTATTATCGATTGCGATCCGGGTGTTGATGATGCGATCGCCCTCCTGCTCGCTTTCGGAAGCCGTCTTCCCCTATTGGGCATTACCACCGTTGCGGGCAATGTCCCCTTGGCGCTCACCTACAGCAACGCTCGTAAAATCTGCGCCCTTGCTGGCAGGCTTGACATTCCTGTTTTAGCAGGCTGCCCCCGACCTTTACTCAAGCCCCTAGCGACTGCCGAAGACATTCACGGGGCGAGTGGTTTGCAAGGGGCAGATTTGCCCGAACCGGCCACGCCCATCTGGGTACAGCACAGTGTCGATTTTTTGATTGAACAACTGCTCAAGGCGACCCGCCCAATCACCATTGCGGCCCTTGGCCCCCTCACCAACTTGGCCGTCGCCCTGATTAAATGCCCGCAAATTGCCCAGAAGATTGAACAACTGGTGATCATGGGTGGCTCTATGGGGCAAGGCAATATCACGCCTTCAGCCGAGTTCAACATGTATGTTGATCCCCATGCGGCCCAAGTCGTCTTTACCGCTGATATTCCGATTGTGCTAATCACCCTCGATACCACTCACCAAGTGTTGACCACGCCGGAGCGCCTTGCCGCCATCCGCGCCATTGATAACTCGGTCAGTCGGGCCGCTGCTGGTATGCTCAGCTTCTATGGGCAAAGTGATTTGGCCCGATACGGCCTGCCCGGCGGCCCCTTGCACGATCCTTGCGTGATTGCCTACTTACTCGCGCCTGAGCTTTTTACCACGCGCACTGTCAAGGTGATGATTGAAACAGCAGCAGAGCACACCACTGGGCGCACCGTCGTGGACTGGTATGGCAGCAGTGAAGGATCTTCTATCCAAGTGGTTGAAACCGTCGATGCTGAAGGTATTTATAGGCTTTTGTCAGAAGCTTTTTCAGCCTTTGAGGACTTTGAATGATGGGCTTGAATGATGGGCTTGAATGATGGGCTTGGGAGGATGGGCTTGAATGATGAGCTTCGATGAGACTGGTTGAGACTGGTTGAGAGCGCCCTCTCCCCTCGCCCTCTCCCCTCTATAGCGCTCTATAGCTACGCAACAATATTCCAAGCGCTATCTCGGATCATTCTTGATAGAATCACCTTGAAAGCAAGTAAAGATCCCAGCAGGCTATGGCTTACACCACCGCGCAGCTTTTAGAGATTATCGATGCGGAGATGAAGGCAGCGGTGCGGGGCGATCGCCTCTTACTTACGAGCGATCGCAGGCTAGATAACCCCGTCATTACCAAAGCCATCGGCCCCCAAAAACTCAGCCAAATTTACGCCTTTCAAGACTTTCGCGACCAAATTCACCAGTATCAAATTGCCGAGGGCGTCTCTGGTATTGTCTGGCGCGAGTGCACCTTTCAAGGCCACAGTGTACGCTTTCCAGAAATTCACCCCCAGCTCACTGCCACCGCCGAAGATAAGCTGAGACTAGGCGCGGCCAAAGGTGCCGTGATTGCCTTTTGGCGTCAGGCAATTACCGATCTCAAACTATGGCGAGCCAGCAATCCGCCAGAGCCCATTGCCCCAGAGCGCGTCGAAACCCTCATTGAACGAGCCGAATGGGCCGATGTTGAAGCCACGCGCAGTGAATTGTATCTACTCCTATGCTGGGGCAATCCCAAAGAAAGCTACTATGCCTGGGCCTATCCAGAATCAGGCTGCGATCGCATCATTGCCACCCGGCATCACCCCAGCGGCATTAAGGTGTGAGCTGAAAACCGCAAACCCGACATCGTTAAGCGTTATATAGCTTTGGTCGCTTGGCTAGACTTCACTTGGCTAGACTTCACTTAGCTAGACTACAAATATGTCGGTGAAACCTTGACAGAACAACAGGCCAAGTGAGTCGCGCTACCCGAATGCATCCGGGTAACGCTATAATCAGCTCGACCTGAGCCCCATGCCTTCCCTATGCCCATCGCCGTTGTCACCATCGAAACCCACGGATTTCCCGCCTCGCTTGCCGCGGCAGATGCCATGGTCAAAGCAGGCCGCGTCACTCTGATTAAAATTGCTCCGGCTGATAGCGGTCACCAATATGTTGTTGTCCGCGGGCCTAACGCTGAAGTCAAAATGGCTCTAGAAGCTGGGCTCAAAGCGGCTAATGCCTGCTACGGTGACGGTGCCTATGCCCACACCCTGATTCCTAACCCGACTCAAAACGTGATTACCACGCTAGAGCTAGACTACACTGAAGAATCTTTACCTTTTGTGGAGTGATGGCTCAGCGTTCTGTCACATTTCACATTATTGAGGGCGTTCCCCTTCTCCCTTACAATCAGTGATGGAGTTTATCAAGCCACACCAAGTGGCCTCCATTCACGTTTAGGAGAGCATAGATGGGACAGGCAGTTGGATCACTCGAAACAAAAGGATTTCCCCCCGTATTGGCCGCTGCAGATGCCATGGTAAAAGCGGGTCGAGTGACCTTAGTTTCCTACATTCGTGCAGGTAGCGCTCGGTTTTGTATCAATATTCGCGGTGATGTTTCAGAGGTTAAAGCGGCGATGGAAGCTGGGGTGGAAGCCGCCCAAAACGCCCCTGGTGGCGTGCTCGAAACTTGGGTGATTATTCCGCGCCCCCATGAAAATGTGATCGGTGTTTTGCCGATTCAGTTTGATGACTCGGTAGAAGAATTCCGTGAAGCTGTAGAAGTTCCTGTAATTCCGGGTAGTAGCAGTGGTCGTCAGTTGTCATAGCTGGTCAGTTGTCATGGCCAGTAAGCTGTCATGGCCAGTAAGCTGTCATGGCCAGTAAGCTGTCGTAACCGGTAAACTGTCATCAGCATGTGATGAATGTAACCTTTATCTTTCTGCGTCTTTCTGCGTTTACCTGACTTTATGCCCACGCTGCTTAACACTGATATCACGGCTGATCTAGTGCCTAATTTGGCATCTAATCTGTCGGTGAATACGCCTGAAACCTTTCCGCTGATGGCCGTGGTGGGCCAAGATGCTATTAAGCTGGCGCTGTTGCTTTCAGCGGTAGATCCTGGGTTGGGCGGGGTTGTGATTGCAGGGCGTAGGGGTACGGCTAAATCTGTGCTGGCGCGGGCAATCTATCAACTGCTGCCGCCGATTGAAATTATCGCAGGCTCTTGCAACTGCGATCCGCTCAACCCAGCCTCTTGGGACGACGATACCGCAGGTCGCTTCGCTGCCGATACGCCGCTTGATCAGCTTCCGACTCAGGTGATCAAAGCGCCCTTCATTCAAATTCCGTTGGGTGTCACCGAAGATCGGCTGTTGGGCTCTGTGGATGTGGCCAAGTCTATCAGCAGGGGAGAAAGTGTTTTTCAGCCCGGACTGTTGGCTGAAGCGCATCGGGGCGTGCTCTATATCGATGAAGTCAATTTATTAGATGATCAAATCAGCAATCTGTTGCTTTCTACCCTGACGGAGGGGTGCAACCGCATAGAGCGAGAGGGCATTAGCTTTCAGCACCCCTGTCAGCCGCTGTTGATTGCAACTTACAACCCAGAAGAAGGGAATTTGCGTGAGCATTTGTTGGATAGAATTGCGATCGCGCTCTCCGCTGACACTGGCCTCACCCTCGACGATCGAGTCGCTGCTGTTGAGCAGGTAAACTGCTTTACCAACGATCCTGCTGCCTTTGTAGCGGAATACGAAGACGATATCGATGCGCTCAAAACACAAATTATTTTGGCCCGTGAATGGTTAAAAGACGTTGTCATCACCGCCGAGCAAATTAATTACTTGGTCACCGAAGCCATCCGTGGTGGGGTGATGGGTCATCGCGCTGAGCTGTTTGCCGTGCGTGTTGCCAAAGCCTGCGCCGCCTTAGATGGTCGCACCAATATTATTGCTGACGATTTGCGTCAAGCTGTAAAACTGGTGATTGTGCCTCGCTCTAGCGCGCTGCCACCTACAGCAGATGACAACCCACCGCCACCACCACCACCGCCGCCGCCGGACAATCAAGCAGACGATTCTGAAGCAGAACAAGACGATTCTGATAGCGACGAGCCTGAGCAAGAACAAGAAGAACAGCCCGAACAGCCGCCTGCTATTCCCGAAGAGTTTATTTTTGATGCCGAAGGTGTCGTGCTTGACGAATCTTTGCTGTCGTTTGCCCATAGCACTAGCAAGCAAGGATCTTCTGGTAAAAACAGCGTCATTTTCTCCGATGAACGGGGCCGCTATATCAAGCCCTTTATTCCGCAGGGGCAAGCCCGCCGCATTGCGGTAGATGCCACATTGCGAGCCGCTGCCCCCCTACCAAAAGGCGCGCCGTCAGCGGCAGCCCAATCGCAAGGTCATTGTCGAGCAGGGCGATATTCGAGCCAAGCGACTTGCCCGCAAAGCCGGATCGCTAATTATCTTTGTGGTAGATGCCTCCGGCTCTATGGCACTCAACCGGATGCAAAATGCCAAAGGAGCTGTCCTCAGCCTGCTCACCGATGCCTACCAAAATCGCGATCAGGTTGCGCTGATTCCCTTCCGAGGCGAGCAGGCCGAAGTCCTATTGCCTCCGACCCGTTCGATTACAGCCGCTAAGCGACGATTAGAGACCATGGCCTGTGGTGGCGGCTCACCCTTGGCCCATGGCCTAGTGCAGGCTGTCCGGGTGGGCACCAACGCCCAAAAATCGGGTGATGTGGGCAGTGTGATGATTATTGCGATTACCGATGGTCGTGGCAATGTGCCATTATCGCGCTCGTTGGGTGATGAGCCAGATGATACCGAAGAAAAGCCCGACATTAAAGCAGAGCTGCTAGAGATAGCCCGTAGCATTCGCGCTACTGGCTATCAAATGTTGATTATTGATACTGAACGCAAGTTTGTTTCAACGGGTTTTGGCAAAGAACTTGCCAAGGTCGCCGGAGGGCGATATTACCAATTACCCAAAGCAACAGATCAGGCGATCGCAGCTATGGCCCGTACCGCGCTCTCCGAAATCAAAAACTAACATCACTCCAGACCGAGCTGAGCATTATCTCACCGCATGGTGCGATCACCTGCGAAGTATCGCACCATCTGAGTCCAGCCCTTTCGGTCGCGGTCAGCCTATCTCCCTCAGTGTGCTAAGACATGGATGGGCATGTGTTGTACGCTGAGGCTTAACTCATGAAGCTGCTTTGGATTACGGAACGATTTCCGCCAGATATTGGTGGGGTCGCGCGCAGTGCGCAGCGATGGTGCGATCGCTCACTGATATCGGTATCTCGGTGGATATCGTCACCTGGAGCCGTTATTTAGCACCTGGGGAAATACTGCCACCAGCATCTTCATTGCCAGATGCGCCATTGCCAGATGCTTCACTGGCTGAAAATACGCTGGTTAAGGTGTATCGATTAGGGCTGTATCGCCATTGGGATATGACTTTTCCCCATACGCTCAATCTGTTGGATTGGCTGCACCAGTCCCGGCAATATGACGCAGTTTGGGGCCATTATCTTTTTCCTGCTGGGTTTATCGCTACTTGGTTTGCCCAGCTCAACGGCCTGCCTGCGATTGTGAGTGCGCGGGGCAATGATATTGATCGGGGAATGTTTCCGCCGGGAGATTTTTCGCGGTTGCAGTGGACGCTAGCGAATGCACAGCAGGTGACGGCGGTGAGTCGGGCGATGGCGAAAAAGGTGGAGACGTTGAGTGGGCGATGGGTGAAGGTGGTGCCGAATGTGGTGGATGGGGGGGTGTTTAGGATGGAAGAAAGGGGGAAG
>JAAUPS010000232.1 GCA_012033015.1 Phormidesmis sp. RL_2_1 | reverse complement strand
GTGGTTTATGCTGCCCTTTTTTTGCGTTCTTATTTCTCCATTATTAATTTTGGTTCCACTTAATTTTGGTTCCACTTAATTTTGGTTCCACTTAATTTTGGTTCCACTTAATTTTGGTTCCACTTAATTTTGGTTCCACAGTGTCAGGCCCTGGGTAGATCGTTCAGCAGGAACCTTGCCGAGCAAGGAAATCATCAGGCCCAATATTACTGCAACAGGTGCAATCACTGCCGAACGCCAAATGCCTGGAAAATTCAGCAGCCCGGTTTCTGTGCCGACAGCCAGCACAATCACTGCGGCAATCGTGCCATAAAACGCCCCTGTTGCATTAATCCGGGGCAGCAGCACACCCATGAGGAAAAGGCCCAGCAATGGCCCTAAAAACATTGAGGTGTATTCGATTAAAAAAGGCAGCAGCGCCTCTCCGGTAGAGGCGACATAAAAGGCGGAGAAAATGCCTAAAATGCCCCAGACCACAATTAGCCCCTGAGCTACTTTGACAGCGGTCGTTTCACTGGGCTGTGTGGGTGAATATCGCTGATAAAAGTCAACGGTGACGCAGGTTGCCAGAGAGTGCAACGCTGAGTCGATTGAGGACATGGCAGCAGCAAATATGGCGGCGACCAGCAGACCTGAAGCACCAGCAGGCACCTGATTGACAATGAAGTAGGGCAAAATACTGTCGGCAACTTCGAGGCTACCTTCGGGGGTAACGGCAAGTCCGGCTAAAAGCTCAGGGTTGAGGGCATAAAATCCATACAACAGCACGCCTAATATGAGGGTGGCCGCAACGCCCACTAGCCCAGAAAACCAGCCTAACAGAATGGCTTTACGGCCCGAGGGCACATCGGCGCAGGAAACGTAGCGTTGGACGGACTGTTGGTTAGTTCCAGCGACGGCAAACGCGAGCATCCCGTAGGCCAATACAGCGGTGGGCAGCGAGCGAATGGACTCTGGTTCCCACGATGGGTTAATGACGGTGAGTTTACCGGCTTCACTAGCGGTATGCCACAGTTGGCCTAGACCACCGGGCACAGCCACAGCAGCGGCCCAAATCCCGGCGGCTAAGCCTACAAAAATCATGCCAAACTGCAAGACATCTGTCCAAACGACGGCGGCAATGCCACCGGTTACGGTGTAGACGGTAGAGAAAATGCCGACGAGTAAAATGGAGATGGTCAGGGGAATGTCAGCAACGGTGGACACGGCTAGGGATGCGGCATAGAGCAGTCCGCCTAAGCGGGCCACGACAAAAAGGACAAAGCAGAGGGAGCCGAGCGATCGCGTTTTAGCATCGAACCTGCGCTCTAAATATTCGTAGGCGGTGGTGAGATTAAGCCGGATGAAAAAAGGTAAAAATAAGGCGATAACGAGAGCATATCCTAGCAAGTCACCCAACTGCAGTTGAAGGTAGAGCAAGCCGTGGTTAAAGCCTTCGCCCGGCCCGCCTAGGAGCGATGCGGCAGAAAAAGAGGTGGCAATAATCGAAAAACCAATGGCCCACCAGGGCAATTGCCGTGATCCCCTAAAATATTCGTCTGTGTTGTTTTGCCTACGGCTAGCTGCAATGCCAATGGCGATCACCAGTAGCCCATATACCACCACAATGGCCCAATCGATAGCACTCATAAAACCCTCCCCATACCCCTTGAAATGGGCCATGGCTAAATGGACTGTGGCCATCATGCCACAGCAGGGTTATTTGATCAGCAGGGTTATTTGATCCCATGGGCGGTGACGTTAAGATGGGCGGCGGCGGCTTTGAGCGGCGGCAAAAGTGATAATGGCACGGCTAATGCATTCAAGTCGCGAAAGTCAGGATTTTTTTCTTTTTTGGGGCCGTGATAATCGCTGCCACCGGTCATCACCAGATTGTAGGTTTGGCAATACTCTTCTAGCTGACGGGTTTGGCTGACGCTATGGGTGGGGTGATATACCTCAATGCCCATCAGCCCTGCTTTGATGAGTTCTGGCAAGACGCGCTCTACCGTGCCACCGCGAAAAATGCACGGATGCGCCCACACAGGGACTGCGCCACAGCTTAGCAATAGCTCAATGCCTTCTTGGGCAGTAAATTTTTCGTAGGGGACAAAGGCGGGGCCATCGTCTTTTAAAAAGCGATCAAAAGCTTCGTGATCAGAGCTGACATGGCCTGCTTGCTTAAGGGCAGCGGCAATGTGGGGGCGACCGGGGGCCATCGCCCCGGAAAGATCGGGCAAGTCTATGGGGTAGCCTAGGGCCGCAAGCTTTTCAGCCATTTTGCGAGCGCGGCGTTTGCGGCCTTCTACCCTTGCTTGTAGGGGCGATCGCAGCTTTTCAGGATCGGGGTAAAAGCCCAAAATGTGCATAGAGCGCTCATTGTAAACGGTGCTCAGCTCTAAGCCTGGGACAATTTCAATATCTAAAGGCATGGCCGTAGCGATCGCTTCATCCCAGCCAGCCATAGTGTCATGATCCGTAATGGCCAGCGCTTTAACGCCTTGGGCCGCGGCAAACTGTACCAGTTGCGCCGGGGTGAGGCTACCGTCTGAGCAGGTGGTGTGACTATGGAGTTCGAGCATGGCTAGGGTTGAAAATAAAGACTGTTTTTATTATGAACGGCGAGTTTAAGGACGACTTAATTTACTTCATTTAAAGGCTGTATGGGAGCGTTGATTCGGTAGGCATGACAAACCGCCCGTCTGGGCCAGGGTGAAAAGGCCAAACCCGGACAACAGCCTCTAGGTTTAATGGCCCATAGAGATGGGGAAACAAATGGGGAAAGCTGCCATGCCCCGGCACTTTGTCATAACGCAGCGGAGCGCTTAAGCGAGAGGGCTCAATGCCCAACAGCACCAAATCCGATTGCCCTGATAGAAGCGTTCTGCAACACCAATAACTTGATCGGCTTGAGCCAAATGAATAAATCTTTCTGTTGCTTGTACTTTTTCTGCGGCCATCTTTAAAGCGGCAGTTTGGTAAAGTCCTGCTGCTTGCGCCGTTTGCCAGGCAGCTTGTTGTGTAATGTGAAAAAGCATATTGTTTCTCGTTTCTCTATATCTCTATAATCTCTATTCTCTGCTTATCATGACTCAGCTTACGACTCAAGCTGAGCTGAGTGGCGTTAATTGAGCTGGCATCCTGGCATCTGTATTGATCAAGGCGATAATTGATCAAGGCGATGCGATGCCAACCTAGCAGAGAGCCAGCTCGAAGGCACCTGTTTTGACAGGTGCAAGCTCAAAGGCGCGCTGTTCACTGATGCGACAGAAGCTATAGCAATACCCGGATGCATTCGGATACCGCCATAAGTCAGCCGGATCGATTGCGATCGCACCGATTTAAAAACCGGATCAAACCAGATCATTCGTACTCAAGTTCTTCTGTACTGTTATGATTGGGATCGGGCTGTATGAGCCCATATCAGTCCATAGAGGCTGATATTTTCTCGCTTAGCCAGCTATCAGCGGATGATTCCAAAGCAGCTCACCCTCAAAAATTTCTTGAGTTACCGTGAGGTCACGCTAGATTTTGATGGGCTGCATGTCGCTTGTGTTTGTGGGCCTAATGGCGCCGGTAAATCTTCTTTACTAGAGGCCATTGCCTGGTGTGTGTGGGGGCAAAGCCGGGTCAGCACCGAAGATGACATTATACGGCAAGGTGCAATTGAAGCCCAAGTGAGCTTTTGCTTTGAGCACAGCGGCCAAACCTACCGGATTATTCGTACCCGCCGTCGGCATCAGGCCAGTGGGTTAGAGTTTCAGATTCTCCAGCATGGCCAGCAGCAAACTGGTCAGAACCAAACTCGGCACCAAACTCAGCCCAACTTTAAAAGCATTACCCAAAAGGGCGTTCGAGCGACGCAGCAGTACATTCTCGCTCAGATCAAAATTGACTACGAAACGTTTGTCAACTCGGCCTATTTACGGCAGGGCAGAGCCGACGAATTTATGCTGAAGCGGCCGAGCGATCGCAAACAAGTGCTAGCTGACTTACTCAAGCTGAACCGTTACGATACTTTGGCTGAACAAGCCAAAGAGCAGGCCCGCAGCTACAAAGCCCAGCTTCAGCCTTTGGAGAGTTTGCTCAACCGACTGAGTGAGCAAACAGCCTTGCGGGCAGAAACCTTACTCACCTATCAATCGCTCCAGGCCCAAATAGAAGCGCAGCAAGCCGCGCAACAACAACAACAACACACCCTAGCGCAGCTCAAACAACAGCAGCACCAGCGCAGCCAGTGGCAGCAGCAGCTTGCTTTAAGCCAACAACAGCAGCAGCACCAGCAGGCCACCTTCAATACCCATCAAATCGCGCTCAGCAAAGCCCAGCAGCAGCGGCAAGCCATTGACAAGGTATTGGCCCAAGCCGATGATATCCAACAGCGCTATGCCCAGCTCAGCCAGCTCCGCCAAAGGGAAGAAGATCTCGCTGAACGATTTGTTGCTTACCAGTCGGCGCAAAGCCAGCGACTGCAGCTACAACAACAACTGAGCGCTGAGCAGCAACAGCAGCAGGCCAAAATTTCCCAATGGCAAGGGCAGCTTGCGGCTTTACAGCAACAGCAGCAGGAGATTCAACAGACGCTCACGCAGAAAGCCGAAATCACCGATAAATTGGCACAGCTACAGGCGGCCCGTCAAGCGTTGCAGCAGTGCGATCGCCTAGAAGCCACCAGTGCACCGCTGCGGCTGCGGCTAGGGCAAATTGACGGGCAAATCGCCCAGGCCCACACGCGGCTCATCACCCGTATAGAAGAATTGGACAACCGGCAGTCACAATTGGCGACGCAGCAAACCCAAGCGCCCCAACTGATGCAGGCCGCCGTAGAAGTGTCCCATCGCATTGCCTATTTGGAGCAGCGCCGAGAGTATCAAGAAGCGTTGAGGCAAAAGGGGCTAGAGCGGCGGAGCTTTATGGCGCGGTTGCAGGCCGATCAGCTCAATCACCAGCTCAGCTTGGCCAGGTTTGAACAAACTTTGAAGCTATTAGCAGAGCCAGATGACGCCTGTTGCCCGCTGTGTGAGCAGTCCTTGAACGGGCAAACTTGGCAGATATTGCGCGATCGCACCCGGCAGGAGCGCGATGAGGTGCAAAACCAAATTTGGGCGATCCGTGAGCAGCTCGCGGTGTGTGAACGGGAAATTCAGGTCTTGCGGCAAGAGTACCGGGCTTTGGAAGAAGAACTAGCCAAATATGCGCCCATTTTAGAAGAACGGGGGCAGCTCAAGGCCAAGCTAGATTCTGTCGGCACACTGCAGGAGCGGCTACAGGCAATGACAGCGGAGCGGGCGCAGTTGGAGCGCTGCTTGCAAGAGCATGACTATGCCGAGGGGCTACAGGATGAGCGCCAGCGGCTACAGGCCGAAATCGCCACACTGCAATATGACGATCGAGATCATGCCCTGTTGCGATCGCAGGTAGATCGACTGCGCTGGAGCGAGCTAAAGTACCGCGAAATCAAGCAGGCAGAGCGCCGTTTGCAGTCACTTGAGCAGCGACGGCCTCAGCTAGAAGCAGAGATTTTAGCCTTGCAAAAGGCCATGGGCGATATAGAGCAACATCCTCAGCAGCAGGCACTTGCAGCGGTAGAACAACAGTTAGCGACCCTTGACTACAGCCTAGCGCAGCACAATCAGCTCAGAGCGCAGTTGCGCCAAGCGGCGGTGTGGCAAGGACGCTATCAAGATTTGCAGCAGGCGCAAAGTGAATATGGGCCATTGCAGGCGCAGATTCTCGCACTGATGGCTGAAAGTGAAGCGCAGTCTATGGCTCTAGTGCAAACGGCGCAGCATATTGAGCAGTTACAGCAGCAGTTGGCGATCCACCCTGCGCTTGAAACAGAGATTGCCCAGCAAGAGGCGGCTTTGGCCGAGTCTGGAAAAAGGCGCGATCGCCAGCTTTCTGAATTGGGCAGATTACAGCAACAGCTTGCTCAACTTGACACCATTCAAGCCCAATATGAACAACAGCAGCAAAAGCTAGCTGATATTCGCCACAAGTATCAGGTATATCGGTCATTATCTCAGGCGTTTGGTCGCAACGGCATTCAGGCGCTGATGATAGAAAATTTACTGCCCCAGTTAGAGGCTGAGACGAATCAAATTTTAGGGCGGCTGAGCGAGCATCAGCTCCATGTGCAGTTTGTCACCCAGCGCGCCGGACGTCGAGGCGCTAAGCTGATTGATACGCTTGATATTTTGATCGCTGATGCGCGGGGAACACGGCCCTATGAAACGTATTCAGGGGGTGAAGCATTTCGGGTGAATTTTTCTATTCGACTGGCGATCGCACGGCTGTTAGCGATGCGTTCGGGTACAGCGCTGAAAATGCTGATTGTCGATGAAGGGTTTGGCACCCAAGATCAACCAGGCTGCGATCGATTGGTTGCGGCCATTGAGCGATCGCACCTGATTTCGCCTGTATTTTGACAATTACCCACATGCCACGTTTTCGCGAGGCGTTTCAAACCCGCATTGACGTATACAAAGATGCTGATGGTTCACATATCAGTATTTCTGGATGAGCAATATCTAGATGCACAATATCTAGATGAGAGGTATCTGGATAAGCGATCTCATCAACAGCCTAGCTGACTGCACCCAACTTCTCAAAGTCTGCAGCCACATCTGTAGCCGTCTTAGCTTTTTGGGCTAACGCCTTCAGCCGCTCAATACGATCTGCTGTGGGCGGATGGGTGAGAAACAAGGTCATCATGCCCTCTTTGGAAAGTGGGTTGACAATAAAGAGAGGGGCAAAAGCAGGATTGCCGTGAATGGGAACATTTTTGCCCGTAGCCTCCAGTTTTTCTAAGGCGCTGACCAGTGCCAAAGGGTTCTGGGTAATGTCTGCGGCACCGGCATCGGCAGCATATTCCCTGGTTCTAGAAATGGCCATCCGTAACAGACCCGCGCCCAATGGTGCAATCACCAACAAAAATAAAATAGCAATGGGATTGTTGCCCCGGCGTCCCACCCGCGAAACAGGAAAGTAGAGTGCGCCCAAGGTCAAAATGCGGCCCAAATAGGTCAACGAGCCAGCCAGAGTACCCGCTACTGCTTGGGTCAAGGTGTCTCGATTGCGCACATGGGTTAGCTCATGGGCAATCACAGCGTCTAATTCGTCAGCAGATAGGAGCTTAATGATGCCTTCTGTCAGGGCGATCGCGCATGGTTAGGATCGCGCCCAGTGGCAAAGGCGTTAGGTGACTCGGATGGCACAACATAGAGCGTAGGATTGGGAATACCCGCACGCTTGCTGAGCTTCTCAATACGATCAAATAGCGCCGGGTTCTGCTCACGCGGCGTGGGCTTAGCTTGAAACGCGGATAGAGCAGCCCTATCGGAATAGTACCACGCGCCAAAACTGCTTAAAGCCGCAAACCCTAGCCCATAGTACAAACCCTGTTCATTACCCACTAGCAGATAGCCTGCAAGAATGATTAACCCACTGAGAAATGCTAGCAGTAGCAGAGT
Organism: Phormidesmis sp. RL_2_1; assembly: GCA_012033015.1. GTDB lineage: Bacteria > Cyanobacteriota > Cyanobacteriia > Phormidesmidales > Phormidesmidaceae > Phormidesmis. The sequence continues at coordinate 579 of JAAUPS010000232.1, read as the reverse complement.
TTTTAACTGATTTATTCCGGCCATATAGAACCTCGGAGGTGATTAGGGTGTGCTGTGAGTAAATTGCCTCAGAATAAGCTGACTGAGTCAATTTACTAAGTTTTAACTTGCCTAAATCTTAAACGCACCAAGCCGACGCTCTATCTGCCTAAACGCATAGCGCTAAAGTGAGATGCACTTCTCACTAGAGAATGGTACATCAGCATTTCACAAACTACTTTCTTGAAGAATACGGCTCGCTTTTTTAGTGGCGCGGCTTCCTTTAGCAAAACCACCAAAACAGTGGTTAGCAGTTCGCTATTTCCGGAGAACGAGGATGGTATCGCAAAGTAAGAATGGCATCCTTACTTTGCTAGTCGAGTTAACGGCTGATAGTCAAGGCTTACAGCGTTGGCGTAGCCTCTCCGAGGAGAATTACTATTGTCTTCATTCACTCGAAAGAAGCCGTAGGTTGCAAGCGCCATGTCTGACATTTTGCCCTATGCCCCTTCGGCGTGGGCAAAGCGATTGTATAGAAAGTCGAGGGCGTAGTTTCGCAGGGTGTAATATTCCGGATCTTCCATGATTTGGGCGCGATCG
>JAAUPS010000231.1 GCA_012033015.1 Phormidesmis sp. RL_2_1 | reverse complement strand
GCTAAGGAATGCTCACCAAGACAGCGGTGAGACCCTGCGTCGCTTTGCGGCGCTAAGGAATGCTCACCAAGACAAGGAATGCTCAAATGCTCACCAAGACAGCAGGCAAATTGGCCAAAACTATAGAAGTAGCCAATAAGACCTATCAATAAGATGAACAAGATGAACAATCTGTTTTTAGAGTGTTCTGTTTTAAGTTGTGCTGAAAGGGCTATAGGGAGAAGTGCTTTCCCAACAACGAACTATTTACAAAAGGTTACAAAATATCCCTATGCAGTCGTCAGTCATGACATTGCTTATCGTCCACTGGCTAGCATAGCGGTTGTCGGATATATCCTTCGACAACCGCTAGTGATTGAGCGTGCAACATACAGCGGTTCTCGAATGCATTCGAGAACCGCGAGTCGCTTGGCCTGTTGCTGTATAAAACTTTCAGCCTGAAAACTGTACATGCATCCTCACTTTGCCATACCTCAGCTAGGCAACCAACGCCATATCACGGTTCTAGCGATGACTCATGGTGCGAGTTGCCTTGGCCAACATCCGTTGACAGGAAAGCAAGTTTTAACTTTAGGCGGTACAGTTCTGGTGTCTGCAATCGAATCCTAAACGCTATCGGTTCAAAATAATTTAGCGGAGCACGGATACTTTGTCTTGTTGGCGTGTCTTGTTGGCATATTCAGATTTCAAAACGTTTAAAAATGAAGTTACCGTAGTCTTAAGCTCCTGACGTCGCCATAGAGCGCTCAAAGAGATAACGTTAATAGATGGTTCAATGGCCCGATAAACAAGGTCTGTACGAGACGAATGGTGTTGGGCAGAGGCTGGTAAAATGGCGATCCCCATACCTGAAGCAACAAAGCTGAGCATCAGCCGACTATCGCTGGCATGTTGAACCACTCTAGGAATGAATTGGGCGCTGGTAAAAAGTGTTTTAGTGCGCGTCTCATCCATAATCAAAGGCTCACTTGCAATTTCTATCAGACGGAGCTGAGTTTGCTGGGTGAGATAATGACCAATGGGCAAAGCAGCCACCAGTGGCTCTTGAACAATAATCTGTGTACTGACCTCATCAGGAACAGATTGAGGATTAGCAAAGCCAATATCGATTTCTTCGTTGCTCAAGGCCGTAAGCTGGGCTTGTGCGCTCAGCTCGTGTATTTCCACTTCTATTTCTGGATAGTTCTCTCGATAGGCTTTGATGAGTACCAGCGCCTGATCGCACGAAGGTATTGTGCTGTCGATCCCCAAAATTAGCTGACCGGCTAGCCCTTTAGCGACCATTTGTGTGAGCTGAATGCTCTGATTAACCTGCGTTACGATAACACTGGCTCGTTCCGAAAAGATTTTGCCAGCTTCCGTCAACCTGATGTGAGCGCTACTACGGTCAAAAAGCTGAACACCCAGGCTAGATTCCAACCGCTGTATCTGTCGGCTGAGTGGGGGTTGGGCCATGTGCAATCGCTCGGCTGCTCGGCTAAAGTTCATTTCCTCCACAACGGTCAAAAACATTTGTAAATGACGAACCTTGAGATTTATCTGAGGTAAAGTCCCAACAACCATATTAATTAAGTTTCAAAGGGTTAATAGCTGAGTAAAAATAGATGGTGTGAAGATGAAATTCAAAAGAAAATCAAAAGAATTCAAAAAATAACTATTAGAATTTGACTGTTAAATGTGGTGTGATAAATGTGGGGTGAATAGGGTGGGTGAATGTGAGATCTACCGTCGTGCTGCTTGCAGTCTTTGGCTCTGCAGTCTTTGGCTCTGCGGTCTTAGTGCATATAGGCTTGGGCTATACGTGCCCTTGGAGCATATAGCTTCGGAATATACGTGAGATACACCTTAGTATTGATACACACTAGTATTGATACACACTTTATGTGTTTAACTCATGCCCCCCAAGGTATAGTAAGTTCTGAGCTAGATGAAAATCAGTATGAAACTGTGCGATGGTGTAGCTAACGATGAAAAATTATTGTGAGATTTTGTTAGGCACACTAGTCCTTACTTAGCCCTTAATATACACAAATGCCATCTTCGAAACAGTCAGATAGGGTTCCTAGCAATGTATTAGCATTTGCTCAGCAGTTGCTGCAGCCTCAGGGGCTATCCCATATCCAAGAAGTTGTTTTGACGATGTGCTGGGCAGGGGATACCTACCAAACAATTGCTGAAGCTACTGGCTATGATGACAGCTACATTCGTGCAGTAGGGGCCCAGCTATGGCACAGCCTTTCGGAGGCTCTAGGCCACAAAGTGACGAAGTACAACTTTAGAGTCATTTTGAAGCAGCAGCTACCGCATGAAGAGAGTTCTGATTTACTGTTGAGAAACGGTTCGGTGATCGCGCTAGAGTTACCCCGAGGGCAAGTTCCTTTGGAATCACCTTTTTATATAGAGCGATCATCGATTGAATCTGAGTGCTACAGGAGTATTGGCGAGCCCGGTGCTCTCATTCGCATCAAGTCCTCTAGGCAAACCGGGAAAACCTCTTTGATGAGTCGGATTATTGCTTTTGCCAGGAATCATGACTATGTCACGGTGACGCTGAACTTGGAGCTGGCTAGTACTGATATTTTATCTGATGTAGATCGGTTCTTGCGTTGGTTTTGTGTCATGGTCAGCAAGGCGCTTGACTTGCCTGCACGGGTCGAGGACTATTGGGAAGCGCTTTGCGGTAGCAGTTACAACTGCAGCGAATATTTTGAAAGCTATTTACTCGCCACATCACCAGAACCTATTGTTTTAGCTTTAGATAATGTAGATATTATTTTTAGCTATCCTGAGGTGGCTAGCAATTTCTTTGGAATGCTGAGGGCTTGGTACGAAAGTGCGAGGTATGGCAGTGCAGAAAGTGATACTTGGCAAAAGCTGCGGCTTGTTGTTGTTTATTCGACTGAGGTTTATATTCCTTTGCCGATTCATCAGTCTCCTTTTAATGTTGGAATGCTGGTCGAACTACCCAACTTTACTGCTGAGCAGGTGGCTTTGTTAATAGCGCGCTATCAGTTGAATTGGTCTGAAGCGGATATCGCTGCTCTGATGAGTTTGGTGGGCAGCAATCCTCATTTAGTCAGGCTAACGCTGTATCATGCCAAGCGCTCGTCCATGAGTCTTGGGCAAATTAGAGAAAATGCGATCGCACCTAGCAGCATCTATATCGCTCATTTACAGGAAAAGTTTTGGGCTTTGCAGCCACATGCCCATTTACTCGAAGGCATTAAGCAAGTGATGACTGCAGCTACACCTCAAGAACTCGACCCGGTAACGTTGCTCAAGTTAGAGGGCATGGGCCTAGTCTCAATCAACCATGGAAAAGCCTCATCTGCCTGCGACCTCTATCGTCTTTACTTCGGAAATTTGTTTGCCCAGACATTGTAAGGGATATAGCAAAGTAAGGATGCCTTCTGACTTTGCTATCACTGATTGCCTGACAAAAGTTATGAACTGATTAAGTGTAGGCATAAGTGCTAAGAGCCTGCTAGAAATATCCCTTTGGTCGCTTGGCTGAGGTACAAGCACGCTGGCTGAAGCCTCTACGGGACAACAGTTGGATGCCTTTGCCATGCGGTGGAATATGACAGCATGGTTGGTGAGTTTACGAAGCGGTTGATTGGAAGGGGTTACATTGGAGGCGTCACATTGGAGGCGTCACATTGGAGGCGTCACGGAAATTCGTCATGATCAAAAACAATGAAACTGTCGTTGAACAAGATAAGTACAGCGATCTTTGGGGAGATATTACGACTGAGCGAGAAGCGACTTTATGGGGTGGTGCAAGCGAGGCTTCTGCTTTGACTCGTGTTAGGCCATCCTTATGGCGCTAGCGGCGCTAAGCTTTGCGCTTGCTGGCAAGGTTAATTCTCGATTCTGTTGCATCTGTCATCGTTTATCCTGCGGTTGCAGACGTTATGTATGCTTTAATTCCATAATCTTTCCATAATCTTTCCATAATTTTCCATGACCTGCAACGAGAATATTCGTGTCGATGCGATCAAGCGAAGCGCTGCTTTTGATTTATTCTGATGGCGGGACGATGTTGTACGACGTATTGTGTTTCTGAGTATGGCTTTCCTTCGTCAGTCATGAGCGAGCAAGGACGAGTTGGGTATACTAATCAAAAAAGATTGATTATTAAGCCTTACAAGGCTAAGGATGGCTCAAAAAGCTATTGATTAAACGCTAAATTTACTTTAAAGCTAATGATTTTAGTGGTGCTCTGAAGAATTGGTTTAAGGCTAGCTGTTTAAGGCTAGCAACGGGTCTAGACGACTGTTTTTAGTATGGCTCTCAGTATTATGACTCTCAGTATGATTTTTGTGGAATTTGCTTTTAGAACCGAATGAATAAGCTGGCTCAAAATGTGCTCACTGGCATCCGCCGTCGATGAAATACCCGTTCGTTCAACAAAATAGTGAAGAAGATTGTGGTGCGGCCTGTTTGTCTATGGTGACTAAGTACCACGGGCGCAGCTTTACCATGACGCGAATACGAGAAGCTGTTGGCACCGGTCAGCTAGGGACAACCCTATTAGGGCTGCGACGAGGGGCTGAAGGACTTGGTCTCAACGCTCGCTCAGGTCAAGCGGCTCCTGAGATTCTCAATCAACTTGACAAAATCCCTTTGCCTGCCATTATTCATTGGAAAGGTGTGCATTGGGTAGTGCTGTATGGGAAGCGACGGGGCCGTTACGTCATCGCAGATCCGGGATTGGGGATCCGCTATCTCAGCAAGGATGCCTTGACGCAAGCTTGGGCGAATGGCGTGATGCTGCTGTTAGTGCCCAATGAAGAGGCTTTCTATGAGCAAAAGAGCGATCGCCCTGCTGGATTCAGCCGCTTTTTGCGACGGATATGGCCCCATCGTGGCACGGTTATCCAAGCCTCTGTCTATGCACAAATGATCGGGCTGTTTTCGCTGGTCAACCCATTTTTAATTCAGGTGCTCACAGATGATGTGTTGATCCGAGGTGATACTGATTTGCTCGCTACGGTTGCGATCGCAGTCATGACGCTCATGCTATTCAGCAATGGCCTCCAACTCGTGCAGTACAACCTAGTTGCAAACTTGGCACAGCGTTTAGAGCTAGGGCTAACTTTAGAATTTGGCAGCAAGTTAATGCGGCTACCGCTGTCGTACTTTGAAACCCGGCGCAGCGGTGAAATTATCAGCCGCTTGGAAGATGTCTCGCGGATTAATAATTTAGTCTCTGATTTGGCGATTGAGCTGCCTAGCCGTTTTTTTACAGCGGTTATTTCTTTCTGTTTAATGCTGTTTTATAGCCGCAGTCTGACCCTGCTTTCGGTAGTTGTCGCTCTTTTTATGACGGTGGTAACGGTGATGTTTTTCCCCATACTCCAACAACGCTCTCGCCGAGTGCTAGAGCTAGATGCCGAAAACCAAGGTGTTTTAGTTGAGACTTTTAAAGGGGCGCTAACATTTAAGACCACTGCCGCCGAACCGCAGATTTGGGAAGAACTGCAAACCCGCTATGGACGGTTAGCGAATGAAGAATATCGCACCCTTCAGCTCGGAATTGCCAATGGCCAATTTTCAAGTATTACCTCTAGCTTGGGTGGTGTGATATTGCTGTGGTATGGCAGTTGGCTTGTGATTGGCAATGAGCTGAGCATTGGCCAACTGCTTGCTTTTAATGCCATGAATGTCAACTTTGTCGGTTTGATCGGCTTTGGCATTGGGTTTATTGATGATTTTGCTCGGGCGAAAGCGGCTATTCAGCGCTTTGGCGAAGTCATTGATGCGACTGAAGAATCGCCAGAAGATTCTCGTAAGGCAGTTGTGACGCTCTCTGCTCAGAGTCATTTGGTGTGTCAAAAGCTGCAGTTCTTTTATCCTGGCCGAGTTGATCTGTTGCAAGACTTTTCACTGGTGATTCCGGGGGGCAAGGTGACAGCGTTGGTCGGGCGATCGGGCTGCGGTAAAAGCACCCTGGCAAAAATTATTGCTGGGTTGCATCCCTATCAGTCAGGATTGGTGAGGATTGGCACCTACAATTTGCAAGATATCGCCGTAGAGTCCTTGCGCCAGCAAATCGTGTTAATTCCCCAAGAGGCTCACTTTTGGAGTCGTTCTATTTTAGAAAATTTTAGAATGGGAGCACCTCGTGCCACTTTTGAAGAAATTGTAGAAGCTTGTCGAATTTCTGAAGCAGATGAATTTATTAACAAATTACCAGACGGCTATCGCACCGTTTTAGGCGAGTTTGGATCTAACATTTCGGGCGGGCAAAGGCAGCGGCTGGCGATTGCTCGGGCGATTGTTAATGATCCACCTATTCTGATTTTGGATGAATCTACTTCTGGTTTAGATCCGAGGAGTGAAGCTGAAGTGCTCAAGCAGTTGCTGAAACATCGCCGGGGAAAAACAACCATCATTATCAGCCATCGCCCCAGTGTGATTAGCTTAGCGAACTGGATTATCATGATGGATGAAGGCGAAGTGGCCATTGAGGGTGCTACGGGTGATTTAGCCAATCAAAAAGGAGAACATCTGAGCTTTCTTTTTGGCGTATCCCCGCCTTCCAATGACAACAGTGATCATTCACAAGAGATTTCTCAGCCAGCCTCCGAACAATCTTTAATGACTTGAGTTTGACAACCTCAATGCCCACTGAATTTAGAATCGCTGAAGTTTAGATTGCTTATGACGAATTCGCCCTCTCACGAACAGCTTGCACCGATTAATACCTATGATTTTTTGCCTTCGGTCAACCGGTGGGTGGCGGTAGGGAGTTGGTTTATCGTCTTGGCAGTCGGAGGAGCGATCGCAGCTTCTTTTTTCGTCAAATATCGCACCACGGTCAAAGCGCCAGCCATCGTCCGACCAGAAGGAGAAGCCCGCTTAGTGCAATCAACTGCAGCAGGTACGGTGGTCAATATTCACACTTCAGACAACACCCCGGTTAAGCAAGGAGACGTCATCGCCGAATTAGACGCAACGGGTTTAGAAGCGCGTGCTGTAGAACTGTTGGCTAATTTCGATCAAGGCAATAATCGGCTGAAACAAATCGATGCCCAAATCATAGCCGCCGAACAACAGTTGGTTGCCGAGACGGCCCAATCCCAAAGGGCAACGGCTGCTTTTGCTGCTGAGTATAATCGCACCCTGCGAGCCAACCAAGATCAAAGTATTGCGGCCCAATCAGCCGTGCAAGAAGCTCAAGTTCAGCTTAATTTACTTGCCCAAGAAACCGAAAGCTTTCGCCATCTGGTCGAATCTGGAGCCGTTTCCCGCTTACAGCTCTACGAAAAGCAAGCTGCTTTAGCCTCGGCGCAAGCGCGTATGGTGAGTCTGCAAGCGGCCTTAAATCCCTCCCAAGGAGATGTCCAGGCAGCCAAAGAGAGAATCTTCGAAGCTGAAGCCGGTGGTATCGCCAACGTTGCCCGATTTCAGCAGTCTAAACAACTGCTTTTTCAGCAGCGCTTAGAGATTCAAGAGCAGATTAAAACGCTTGAGCAACAGATTGTCCAAGTGAATTTGGATTTGCAAAATACACTCGTTCGCGCGCCTGTTGCCGGAACCCTGTACGATTTGACTTTGCGCAATACCGGACAGGTCGTTAATTCTGGTGAAACGATTGCTAGAGTGATTCCCGCTGATAGCCCGCTGATGGTCAGGGCCATGGTACCAACTGAGCAAATTAACAAAGTAGAAGTCAACCTACCTGCACAGATACGGGTAGACGCCTGCCCATTTTCAGAATTTGGCACGGTGGCAGGACGCGTTACAGAGATTTCGCCCGATATCACGACTTTGCCTGCGGCGAATAACGCTGGTGTATCATCGCCGGGGAGCACTTTTTACACTGTGATGATTGCAACAGAGCGTTCGACACTCTTGTCAGGGCGTCAGGAGCAATGTGTGCTCGTACCTGGAATAGCAGGGCAGGCCACCATTATCTCGCGCGAGGAAACCATTATCAATTTTTTACGCCGTAAGGTATCGCTGATGACTCAGACCGAGTAAAAGCCGACCTGGGCGAAAGCCTACGCTCGGGCGAAACCTGCTGG
>JAAUPS010000040.1 GCA_012033015.1 Phormidesmis sp. RL_2_1 | reverse complement strand
CGTTTGCCCGTCAGTTTGCTGCCCAAAAGGTACTGAAGGAAGAAGATTTGTCTATGGAACCGAGAGCGATTTGCTTGAGCAGGAGAGCGATCGCGCCGATCAAATAGAGGCCGAATTTCAGCGCCGACTCAACGAAACTTGAGCTAAGCGAAATGTAAGCAATTGGATTGAGCAATTGGATAGGGAGCGTGAGGCAAAAGTGTAAAAGCCAAATCTCCAAAACCAATCTTGAAAACCAATCTTGAAAACCAATTTTAAAAACAGAAGCGCTTCGTCCATAGAACGAAGCGCTTCTGCAATGATTTCTTTAACTGCTTGAAGTGACAATAGGACTCAGAGCAGATCTAGTGAGCAATCTCCTTTCAATTCAGTGCGATTACTCAGAGAATTGCTAAATAACCATAGTCTAAAGAGTCATAGTCTTTTGAAATGACTTTTTGATATGGTCTCGTCTAACAATCTAGCTCTCTAATTACCAGTAAAAGGAAATATCACCAGCAATCTGAATATGTTCTACGTCGGATGTGAAACAGATACAGTTATCTATTTTTAATCTCCTTTGTTCAGAACCGGAAGCCTTATCAACTTCCATGCCTTAAGCATACTCCTTGATTCAGCTCATTCACTGCGCTTGATACAAAGTTTCACAGAGCTACAAGTTTCACAGAACATAACAGCTCCTGTTGAGTGAGTTAGGCCAATCGTCATCGCTATAAGCCTTGACTCGCAGCGGCTAACCCGACTAGCAGCGGTGAGACCCTGCGTCGTCGCACGGCGCTAAGGAACGCTCACCAAGACAGCGGTGAGACCCTGCGTCGTCGCACGGCGCTAAGGAAGATTAGCTCTCTAGGAGTGCGATCGCAGTGCTTTGATAGTAATGCTCCAAGATTTGCTCATAGCTCCAACCTTGCTCGGCCAAACTGCGAGCACCCCATTGACTCATACCGACGCCATGGCCAAAGCCAAAGCCCGTCACGCTGACTTGATTGGTATCTTCATTTAAGCGAATGGTAAAGCGGGTGCTGCGCAGCCGCAGGGCTGAGCGAATATCGCTGCCTTTGAAGGTCTGAGTACCATTGTCTCCGGTGATGCTAATCGAAGAGACGCGCCCTTGAGTGGTCAGCCGGGGGGTGCCAATGGAACGCACTGTGCCCATATTGCCGAGCCTGCTGCTGAAGTCGTCGAGGCTAAACGTCTCTTCCCACCGATAAACGGGCGCATTTTGGTCATAGTCTTCGACGCCCCTGAGGTAAGGCACATCGCTACTCCAAATTTCACCAGCATTCTCAGTATGGCCGCCAGAGGAGGAATGGAAAATTGCTTCGATCACTTCGCCGTTATAGGTCACAACGTTGTTTTTGGTGCTGTCAACGGCGGCGATGGTGCTAGCGGCTTCTTGGGCAATGCCTTTGTAAGCTTGATAGGTGGTGGTGGCATCTACGTCATAAAGCGGGTTGCGATTGCGCGATCGCTTATACAAAGCGTAGGAGCGAGCAGCCACTGCCTGAGATTGTAAAGCGGCTTGAGGCCAGCTTGTCGGCATTTCGCTGCCAACAACGCTGTATAAATAATCTTCCAAATCCACGTAGTTAATCGCCGTCAGTTCGCCATCGGCGAGCGTTACCAGCACCCGCCCGCGATACCATTTATCGCCAATCCAAACAAAGCCGTCGGCAGAGGGCTCTAGCCAGAAGGCACTCGATTCTGCCAAGGTCTGATTCCCATTGGTCAAATCGACCATGTTGTTGTCGGCTTCGAGGATAATAGCTTGCAGTTCAGGGAGCTGATAAAGCGCCTGTCCACCGCTGTCGCGAATGATGCCAGTGGTCGAACTACCGACTCTGATGGCCTCGTTCCCTTGGGCGATCGCTACTCGCAGTTCAACGGCTGCTTGGGCGGGCAGCACTAGCAACAGCCACAGCAGCAACCCGCCCCACCAGCGCAAACTCCAGCGCAGTGCTGATGAATGAAAAGGACTAGTCTGTTCTTTGCCAATTGTTGAGTCAGTCGTAAGGCCAAAGAGCCAATTTTTGGCGAAGGAGGCGGTCTGTGCAGACATGATGATAGTGCCGTGATCGTAGTGCTAATGGTTATTTTGCTATCTCTGTGAGATGACATCGCAAAGATGACATCAAAGAGATGAAATCAAAGATATGACATCAAAGACATCAAATTAAGTTGAGATATCTATCAGCGTTCCCTAACCATCTCTAAAATCTGAATCTTTCCAAAGAGGTTCAGTGTCACTTTGTGGGGCGGCTACTTTTTAAGGCCAATCTCATCCGGCCAATCTCATTCGGCCAATCTCATCCGGCCAATCTCATCTGGCCAATCTCATCTGGCCAATCTAACTTAGAGCAACCCAGCTATTTTGTACAGTTCTTCCAAGCGGGCCAATATTTTAGTGCCATACAGCGGATCGGCTGCCCATAGGTTGCTAAGCTGCCCCACTAGGGGCGCAACCCCCCGTTTAACAAAGTCAAATCGAGGATCAACTTTGTCGCGGGCCAGCGGTTCGGTGCTGGCGTAAGCTTTGAGGTGCTGAATCTGGGCTCTGACGCCAATGCGAGCGCTATCAAAAGTGGCATAGTTCCCGGCCCCGTTGGCAAGCCCTGCGAAGTTGTTTTGCTGAGGACGCACGAGGCCCGGAAAGCGTAAAAATCGGTTTCGACGCACATTTGGCAGAAGGCAATGTCATAGTCTACGCCTTCAATCGTGGCCTCTTCTCGGTAAATTTTGGGCAGGTCGGGAAACAAATCGAGCGCTGTGTTATTTTCGCTGCGCAAGAAGCTGGTGAGATGGGCTTCTGTGGCGTTGCCGTGGCTCATGATGACATCGATACTGCCGGGACAAATTTTTAAGGCCGAGGCAGTTGTGAGCTGGAGGGTACGAGTCGAGGCTTCCCAGCCTACTGAAACGCTAAAGGGCCTGAGGTCTACTGCTTTAACATAGACTACGCCGCGATAGCGTACCCGCCGGATCGCTTCACTCTGGCTGAGATTAATGCCAAGCTGATCGGCCAAATCTATCGGCAGGTAGGCGTTGCCGCTGATGATAATGCCTTTTTCGCGGTAGAGGCCGCCGTTAATTGCAATATTAATGGTGGGATATTCAACCACTGCAGGCCCTGGCGGGGTCGGACTGCTGCCGGTAATAGCTCGGCTCCAAGCCGCAAGGCCATTAGCAAGGCCGATGGCGAAGTCTAGGCGTCGTTGGGTCAGGAGAGCAAAGTCCGTGGGATTGGTGAGGTAGGCAATTTCGATCAGCAGCGCTGGGGGAATTGTTTCGCGACAAAAGGCCAGTCTGCCGGTACCAGCGGCTGTGTCAGGCCGGACACCGCGGCTAGGAAGCTGAGGGACTTCTTTGAGCAGCGCACTCAACAGGAGTTCGGCTTGCTCGCTGCGTGCACGGTTGTTGGCAATGTGGTAAACCGTTGCGCCTCGGGTGGCCTGATTGGCAAATTCTGCTGCATGAATTTCCAGGGCGATCGCACCCGATTGGGCGCGGGCATTGATCCAGTCAATACTTTGAGTCAAGCTGAGATCATCGGGCACAGAAAGGACGTCATAGCCGCGTGATCGCAATTCTGGCACCACTGCATCTCGCAGGGCGATCATTTCTTGGGCTTCTGTTGTGCCCCTAATTCGAGCACCGGTATCGCGGACGCCATTTTCTAGGCCACCGTGACCCGCTGAGATAAAATCTGTGCCATGTTCTCTTGCCACGTGCTGGGAACTTATCGCCTGATTATCGCTTGTAGGGGGTTATTTGAGCGTTAGCAATCGCGATTGCTCTGCACCTTTTTGGAGATGCTTTTTATCCATAGCTGTATGCCCAACGCCGTCAGCCCCAGCGCTGCAATGCCAAACACCCCTGCACCCAATGCCACCATGCCTGTGACTAAGGTGCGGACAGCCACTGAAATATTGACAACGGCCGGATTCGAGGAGGTAACGGGCCGATTGGCAAAGTTCGTCGCAATCGCAAAGGTAAGACGATAGGCTAATAGAGAAAGGCTGCCTGACATCAGTGCCCCAGTCAAGCATCTCAGGGGTGTAGCAGGTGTTTTTGTAGCCGTTTCCTGGGCACCAAGACTATCGGTTGCTTCACTGGCGGGCTCTAGATCGAGAGAGGCTATCTTTGGGGTTGACTTGTCCATAGGGCGATCGCCGTTAATCGCGGCGCTAAGTTTACGGTTTGTCCGCTAGGCTCCTAAAATAAGTTGCCATCCTAACTATTTCTAACTATAAGGACAACTGAGCCAGTGGCTCACAAATTAACCCCTCAGCCGTCAACCAACCAGCCGCGAAAACAGGCGCGGCAAGATCAAGAGCCCGCAAAAGATTTGGTCAACACTGGTTACACGATGACAGTATTTTGAATCAAATTGTGTCAGCCGGTGAGCTGACGGCAGCCGATCATGTGCTGGAAATCGGCCCCGGTCAAGGGGTGCTCACCCAGCGCTTACTCGAAACACCTGCCAAAGTGCTTGCCGTTGAAATCGATCGCGACCTCTGTTTACAGCTCAGCGAGACGTTTATCGCATCTATGGCCTCCAGCCAATTTCGGCTGATTGAATCAGATTTTTTGAAGCTCGATTTTGATCAAGCGCTGCTTGATTTTGAGCTAGCACGTCCCAATAAAGTTGTCGCGAATATTCCCTACTACATTACTGCGCCCATTTTAGAAAAGCTGCTGGGCACCATACGCGCCCCTAACCCGCATCCATACAGCAATATTGTGTTGCTTGTGCAAAAAGAAATTAGCGATCGCCTCTGCGCCTTACCCGGCACCCGCGCCAACGGAGCCCTGACCATACGCGCCCACTACTTAGCCGAGTGCGAAGAAATTTGCCCCGTTCCTCCTACCGCCTTCAAGCCCCCGCCTAAGGTAGACTCTGCGGTGATTCGCCTGCGGCCAAGAGCTTTCCCAACTTTCGCCCAAAACCCAGCGCGACTCAGTCAGCTCGTCAAAGTTGGCTTTTCTCAAAAGCGAAAAATGCTGCGCAACAACCTACAAAGCCTCGTCGATCGCGATGCCCTAACCGCCATTTTGGAGAGCCTCTCACTCAACCCTCAGATTCGCGCTGAAGGACTAGGCGTAGCCGACTGGGTTGCCCTCAGCAACGCTGTAGATACGCTCACCTAATCCTCTTCCCTCCAATCTTCTTGCTCCTCATCCTCCTTTTCCCCTTTCTTCCTCCATGCTCACCCTCATCGCCAACGCCAAAATCAACCTCTACCTCGAAATCATCGGCAATCGACCTGACGGCTTCCATGAGTTAGTGATGGTCATGCAGAGTGTGAGTTTGGCCGATCACATCACCCTCAAACCGCTTAAAACCCCAACCATTCAGCTCAACTGCAACCATCCTCAGGTGCCAGTTGATCAAACCAATTTGGCGTGTCGGGCGGTGGCCCTGCTACAAAAACGCTGCCCCAACCGTACAAACTGCAAAGGCGGTGTAGAAATTACGATCGATAAAAAGATTCCAGTGGGCGCAGGTTTAGCCGGTGGATCAGCCAATGCGGCAGCCACCTTGTTTGGTCTTGATGTGTTGTGGAATTTAGGGCTGACCCGAACGGAGCTGCAGGATATCGGCGCAGAGCTAGGCTCCGATGTGCCGTTTTGCTTGGCGGGTGGATGTGCTATTGCCACCGGACGGGGCGAAGAGGTTGATCCGATTGCCCAGAGTCCTAAACTCAGCGTTGTCCTGGCGAAATATGCCAGTCTCTCCGTTTCTACTGTGTGGGCTTACCAAACCTATCGCCAGCAGTTTGAGCATACCTATCGTCCGGTGGTGCAGCCCACCAGCGATGCTGTAAACCTAGATGAGAGGCGATCGCGCCTTCATTCTGGGCCTATGGTTAAAGCGCTCGGCCATCACAGGGCCACCGACATCGCTGCTCATTTATTCAATGACTTAGAAAAAGTCGTCCTTCCCGCCCATCCTCAAGTCGCCCACCTAAAACAAGTCATGACAGCAGCCTCTCACCTAGGCCAAGCGGGCAGTGGTCTAGGCACATTGATGTCTGGCTCTGGTCCTACCGTTTTTACATTGGCCGAAACGCCCGCGCAGGCTGAGCAAATTGTGCACAACATCCGTCAGCAGATCAGCGATCCTGACTTGCAACTGCATACCGCACAGTTCACCACCCAAGGCATTGAACTCAAAAACTGATGCTACACTAGGAGCCTACACTCGTTAGAACCTTATGAAGCGCCTTCCCTTTGATAACCAGCAAGTCATGCGCCGCACTGAAGACTTGATTAAAGCCGCCTCCAATCGCTATCGCATTACCGTTCAGGTTGCCAACCGCGCTCAGCGACGTCGTTTTGAAGAGTTTGATAGCCTCGATGAATCGAAGATGAAGCCCGTACTGCGGGCCATCGTCGAAATGTCTGATGAGCTTACTCAGCCCGAAATTATTGGTGAATGAGATTGGTGAATGAGGCCCTGCTGAGCAGCCCTAGCAAATCAGGTCAATGGGCCTTAAGCGACGAGAGCCGCCGCCGCTAAACCAATCCTGCTCAGACCGGCCTGCTCAGACCAGACTGCTCAGACCAGACTGTTCAGACAAGCCGCTAAAAGACGCTATAAAGCAGAGAGATAATGCCACGCTCAAAAAGATACCGTCTGCAAGGATACCGTCTGCTGAGTGTGATGCTGCTTGCTGCCATGATGCTGTCGCTGCATGGCTTGCTGGTGCAGGCGCAGCCTGCTCCCCTACGTCGGGTAGACCCTGTCAGCATTTCAACGCAAGTATACGGTCAGCTATCTGATATTTCGTTCGAAAATCATTACATTGATCAGGCTACGGGGGCACCTGCTGTCGACAATACGCTGGTTTCTCGCATTATTCGCTATCACATTTACACTAAGCAGCGGCCTACTAACTTGCGATTGGCTTGGAAGCTAACGCTAGCGGATTATATGGGGGCCTTTGAGAACATGGTGCTTGAGGCATATCCTACTGATGGGTTGCAGGTCAATCCCATGGCAGGCGATATTGCCCACATCCAAAGCCTGAGCCGAGATTTGCGCGATCGCCTAGTGAACACCCTCTACGAAACGTTCACCGCAACATCTGTACCTACCCCGCCTGCAGCCCATCCATGAGCCGCCAAATCAGATCAGGAAACGGCTGGCGAATCGGCTGGGATTCTGCTGCTGAGCACTTTTGCGCTCTGGTTTCTGGTGAAACTTGGTCAGTTGAGCTCACTGCATCTGAGTTTGTAGATTTGTGTCAAGGTGTGCACAACTTGAGCAACACCATGGCGGAGATGGTCGATCAACTCATGGACGCAGAGCGTCTAATGTGCGAGCAAACGACGGAAACCATTTGGATAGAGGCCGAGGGCTTTCCCACTGAGTACGGTTTGCGCTTTATATTATTAACCGGACGCGGCGCGGAAGGCGCTTGGCCTGCGGTGGTCGTGCCTGAATTACTGACGGCGCTGCACGATTTAACACATTTTTTAAAGCTTAATTCGTCAAATTAGCCTTAATTCAAGCCCACAGTGTATAAATCACGTAAGGTTTGTTATTTTATCTGAGGTGTCAAAAGGTGCTATAGCCTTTTCAATCAACGTTAGTTGATTGAGTTTATGAGTTGGATATCTGATACCGTCAGTCATGCATTCGTCAATAGGGAGCTGCGTTTATAGTGAAAGTCAAAGTAGTGAGCGACACACTCTTCAAGCTCAGCCCTAAACTGTCGGGTCAACTGACTAACTCAGAAAAAGTCTTTGTCAAAAATAAAACTGAGTTTGAACTCATTTCCTACAGCGAAGCTGAGGGTAGCCATACTCGGCTGGTGCTGGCTAATCAGACCTTAGGGAATAACCAGCGAATTTGGTACGCCTATAACCCCGATATTGAAATTCAGGCATCGCCCGTTCAGCTTACGGTAATTAGCGATACCCTTTTCAAACAGCGCCCTGTGATGTCTTCTCAGTTGCCGGACTCGGACAAAGTGTTTGTCAAAAACGGCACTCAGTTTGATTTGCAATCTTACCTACCTGCAGATGGCAATCATCTCAAAGTCGCTCTGGCCAACAAGTTCTTAGGCCCTTTTAATCGCAATACTTGGTACGCTTATCAGCCGGATATTCAGATCAGTGGTTCTACAGTCACCCTTAAGGTGGTTAGCGATACGCTATTTAAGCTGCAACCGGTACTGTCTTCACAGCTATCTAGCTCAGAAAAAGTGTTTGTCAAAAACGGTACGGAATTTGAGCTAGTCGAGAGTGAAAAGGCTCCTGGCAACCATGTCAGGATTTCTCTGGCAGCGACTGGTTTGGGCGATCGCAACCTCACAAATTGGTATGCCTACGCGCCAGATATCGTCATCGAGGGTAATCCTTCTGGCAACACCCCTCACAAAAACAATCCTGAAAAACCTCAGCCGGTTCCCGAACCTACACCACCGCCCGTGGTCGAAAAGCCGCCCGCTCCGCCTGTGCCCGCGCCTACTCCCAAACCTGAGCCTACCCGCCCCGCCCCGACTGGCCCGTTCACGCTACCGGGCTTTCGCAGCACCTTTTTCCTGTCAGAACCGATCATTCCCGATGGTCATTTCACTTGGGCCGAAGCTACGAGAAATGGACAACGAATTCCTGAGAGCCGTGACATTGTTTACGGCATTATTCAAATTGCGCGGGTGATGGAAGAAGTGCGATCGCGCATGGGCGATCGTCCTATTCGTGTTAACTCCTGGTACCGCGATCCAGCCACCAATAAAGCAGTAGGCGGCGCTAGATACTCCCGTCACATGTCTGGCGACGCCATTGACTTTGTCGTTGTCGGTGTCCATGCCTACACCGTATACGCGCGGCTCAATAGCTGGTGGGGCTCCCAAGGCGGATTAGCCAGTTCCTCCATCTTCACCCACATCGATGCTCGCGGTTACTATGCCCGCTGGTCTTACGGGTACTAGAGCAGGGACTCGCGAAATACCATAGGCCCCACCCCTTGGCGGGGATCTCCGTTTTTGGCATGACAATTTTGCCACACTGGGTTTCGCTAGACAGTATGCAGGACAGTCCGCAGGAAAACATGTATAGTATAAATGTACTTTTTCTGTAAATTGTCCTGAATGTACCATCATGACTCTAGAACATAATGATTGGCACCCCATCAACGAGCTGTGCGATCGCTACAACGTGAGCACTAGTGTGCTATCCAAGCGGAGAAAAGACTTGGGTATCAAGCCTCGCAAGGTCGGTGTTCGAGCTTTTGTGAGTAGTGAACAACTCATCTTGCTCGATGCTCTGCATGAATTTATTCAAGGGGGCGGCACTACCGCAGAATTTGTCTTTTACAGAGGGTTGAACCCTGATGGTGAGCGTTAATCTTGAGCGCTTATCTGAGCTTCATGGGCTTCACGGGCTTCATGGGCTTCATGGGCTTCGTGGGCTTCATGGGGGAACTGGCCTATCCTCAGGAACGTCTAGTGGAAAGCATGTGTGGTATATGTACATTATGCTTCCTGCGGATTGTCCAGAGGATAGGGGATGAGTGGCGGAAATATTGATCGTATTCCAGTCAATCAGCTAAGCGATCGCTACAAATTAGCTCGAAGCGCTGTGTATAAACGCATGGCCGACCTGGGTATTGAGCGAGAAAAAATTGGCAACCGTGCCTACGTGAGCGATGAACAGGTTGCCCTGCTTGACGAACTCCATAGCTTTATTGGGGTTGGCGGTAACGTGGCCGAATTCATTACCCGCAAAGGTTTGGACAAGCCTAGCAATCGCTCCTCTGGAAATACCTCAGGTAATGCCTCAGGACAATTATCAGAAGACGCCTCAGCCTTAGCGCTCAACCAATCAGATATGGTAAAGCTGGTCAGCGCGATCGCCGCTGAAATGACGGCCCAGCTACGAGCCACCATTGTCCCGACCGATCCACTGGCCTATTACGAAGCCTTAGAACGTGCGGCTAGTGCAGGATGGCAGCTTAGAACCTCTGAAGTTGCAGAGCTGCTAAAGCTTGACCCAGGCGAAATTGCCCAATACGGCCAAACCTTTTACGAAGCAGGATTTGTGTTTAATCGCGTTGGCTATCGCTCCGGCGGCGAAGTGGCTTGGCTGGTTTCTAAAAGGTAGCCATACCCAGCGGCTGCCCCTCATTCGTATCCAAACCACCTGCCGATAGGATAGGATAAGCGTACTAGGATAAAAAAAGAGCCGACCTTTCAGTCAGCTCTGGATGTATCTCTTGCGTATGTATTCGCCGTTCGATATCAAGACTGACGGCAATCAGTTGATATCGCCATGATATTGATCAGTAGTTGTTCAAAAATGACTACCGTCTGTTGTGGGTTGTCGGTGATGCTGGTAGTGGTGTAAGTGATGACATGGGCAGTGATGTGGATGTTAGCGCTGGCACCACTTTATTTTTTTAAATCTGCTTTTTAGGGCTCGTTGTTAAGCCTAAAAAAGCATCTAAAGTAGTGGACTTTCAGTCATTCTGGCATTTGTCCGCCAGCAGGGGCTCTACCCACCAGTGGAAGCCTCTCCCCCTAAACCCTCAAGTCTTTTGTCTTCACAAAGTATAGCATGTCCTGAGGATAGTCCGTCAACTTGTCCTGTAATTTATCCTAAGGATACTCCTGAGGATAGTCCTGACTTGTCTGGATGGATATGATTATTCGGCAAAATAATATTCTTGTGTCCGCTAAGGTTGTCTAGAAATACTCAGGTTTTCTGGAGATCATTGAGGTTGACGACTGCATGGCTGCCCATCGCGTTTCTCCCTGGATGTTTCCTGCTGTTGCGATCGCCTAGCCGCTTCCGCTGACCATCGGCTTATAAGGAAAGGAAGCACGGTTATGCTATTCTTGATAAGCAAATTAACGCCATCGGGGCGTAGCGCAGCTTGGTAGCGCACTACTTTGGGGTAGTAGGGGTCGTGGGTTCAAATCCCGCCGCTCCGATTCAGTGAACTATTTGCATATCAAGGCTTACAAGCGCTGGCATCTGTCAGCGCTTGTCTTGTATTTTCTTGTATTTTGTCTGGGATAAGAGACAATTTTCTCAGTTAAAGTACTAAAGAAATAAAGTGCCAATAGACATAAAGTGCCAATAGCAGGCAAAGGCGATCACTGAAGCTGCGCTGAACGACCTAGAAGACGTCATGGCTTGGGTAGACGTCATGGCTTGGGTAGACGTCATGGATTGGGTAGACGTCATGGATTGGGTAGAGACTGCACCTGTGAGCACTGATGACTTGTGGGCACAAGCATCATTCAACAAAATGCATTAACGAGAGACAGAGTAGTTAGGCACAGCCTCCTATGGCACAATAGTGAAGCCCTTAACGTATGATTCTTAGCCTGTGAGTATCGCCAAGTCGCCAGCACGCCGAGCCGTTTTCCCCTTCACTGCGGTTATCGGTCAAGAAGATATGAAGTTAGCGCTGATCTTAAATGTGATCGATCCTAAGATCGGTGGTGTGATGATTATGGGCGATCGCGGCACTGGTAAATCAACCACCATTCGGGCTTTAGCTGACCTTTTGCCCGACATTCAAGTTGCCGCCGACGATCCGTTCAATCGTGCCCCTAGCGACCCGGATGTTCAATCTGAGCGGCAGGGCCAAGACATTTCCGTCGTTGCCAAAAAAGTTCCCATGGTTGATCTGCCCTTAGGGGCCACAGAAGATCGCGTTTGCGGCACCATCGATATTGAAAAAGCCCTCTCCGAAGGGGTTAAGGCTTTTGAACCAGGGCTATTGGCAAAAGCAAATCGTGGTTTGCTTTATGTTGATGAAGTCAACTTACTCGATGATCATCTAGTCGATGTGCTGCTCGATTCAGCCGCCTCCGGTTGGAATACAGTCGAGCGCGAAGGCATTTCCATACGCCACCCGGCTCAATTTGTCCTGATTGGTTCAGGCAATCCCGAAGAAGGCGAACTGCGCCCTCAGCTTCTCGATCGCTTTGGGATGCACGCTGAAATTCGTACCGTACGCGATCCTGAGCAGCGGGTGCGAATTGTAGAACAGCGCACCGAATTTGACAGCGACCCTGAAGCCTTTGCCGCACAGTGCGAAGCTGAGCAGTCAGCATTGCAACAGCAGATTATTGATGCTCAAAATCGACTGGGCGAGGTTGCCCTTGATCGCGAATTTCAAGTGAAAATTTCGCAGGTGTGCTCCGAGCTAGATGTGGACGGTTTACGTGGTGACATTGTGACCAATCGAGCCGCTAAGGCTCTCGCCGCCTATGAAGGCCGCACAGAAGTGTCGCTAGAAGATGTGCAGCGAGTGATTGCCCTATGTCTGCGCCACAGACTGCGAAAAGATCCCCTAGAATCGATTGACTCTGGCTTTAAGGTAGAGAAAACTTTTAGCAAGGCATTTGGTGTCGCTGAGCCTGCGGTCAACGGCCGCCAACCTGCTGGCGTGAGGTGATGTGACCAAACGGATTCTGGGCATTGATCCTGGGCTGGCGATTTTGGGGTTTGGGGTCATTGAGTATGACCCGGCAGAAATACGAGCGCTTTCCCCTACGATTACAACGGTAGATTATGGCGTTGTGAAAACGACAGCGCGGACTGAAACGGGCAAACGGCTGCGCACGATTTACGACGATTTGCACCATGTGATTGATCAGTACAGGCCCGATTTGGTCTCGATTGAAAAGCTGTTTTCTTACAAAATGGGCAGCATCATTTTGGTCGCTCAGGCCAGGGGAGTGGTGATGCTGGTCTTGGCACAGCGAAATTTGCCGTTTGTAGAATTTACGCCAGCTCAAATTAAGCAGTCCATTACCGGGCATGGCAATGCCGACAAGGTAGAGGTGCAAGATGCTATCACCCGCGAGCTAAGGCTAGAGAGCATTCCCAAACCAGACGATGCGGCTGATGGGTTAGCGGTTGCCCTGACTGCTTGGTTGCGGATGGAATGACGTTTCGTTTGTTTTGATGACGAATTAATCACAGCAGGTCAGCGCCATGCCCATGCCCATCCCGGAATTTGCCACACCTTTGTCTAGAGCAAAAGTAGAGCAGCTCATGCAGCCTGCACTGATTCGAGTGATTGACAATATTCGTAAGCAGTTAGATGTGGTCAGTTGGCATGGTCGCTACGAAGAAGAATTGATCTGGCCCCAGGGTACGACCGTAGAGCAGCAGCAAGAGTATGCGGCGCTGCAAAAGCTGCTCCATGGGGTACCACCGGCAGAGCACGATCGGGTTGCCGCGCTCATGTCAGACCTACCACAACCATCGCCGCTGTATACGCTACGGTTGACCAACTCAAATCATGCTGATTACGTCATAGATATTTGGGCGTTGTGCTATCAGGTGTGTTCTGAGGATAGTCCTAAGGATATGGCTGATACGAAGATTGAGGCAGATAGTGGCTTGTTTGATGACCAAGGTGGGGTGGACTGGCAGCGGCTCGACGATAAAACAAAAGTGATTGTGGAAGGTATTTTCCAGGCGCTGCCTAGCTGAGAGGTATTGATGTATTGATTAGCGCTCATCGACTGGTTCGATTGGCAGCTACACAGATATATGGATATATGGATATGGATATAGGAGGATATAGGGTGATATACGGGTTTTTCCTCAACCTATCGATCATCTCAACTCGCTATTCATCTCAACCTGCCATTCATCAGTGGTGATATGTCCTATGCAGCTCATTGGAATGCTCGATTCTCCCTATGTTCGACGCGTTGCGATCGCTCTTCATACCCTAGGTCTCCCTTTTGATCATTTGCTTTTATCTGTGTTTCGCAATACAGATGAATTTAGCCAAATTAATCCGCTGCTGAAGGCTCCAACATTCGTTTGCGATGACGGTGAGGTGCTCATGGATTCCACCTTAATTTTGGCTTACATCGCCCGGCTCGTGGGCCCAGATCAAACCCTAATGCCTCACTCACTCGCTGATTATCAAAGCGCTATTTGCCTGATCGGTTTAGGCTTAAATGCCTGCGATAAAACGGTGCAGATTGAGTATGAGCGGAAGCGGCCAGTCGATAAACAGTATCAGCCTTGGCGCGATCGCATTCAAACTCAACTCATCGCTGCTTACGATTTGCTCGAAACCTACACCGCAGATACCGCCAACTGGTTAGTTAGCGAGCAACTGAGCCAAGCTGACATCACGGTTTGTGTCGCTTGGCAGTTCACACAGTTCATCGCCGCCGATGTGATCAATCGCGCTCACTACCCTGCCCTATCGGCGCTGTCACAGCGAGCCGAAGCGCTGCCAGCATTTACAGCTACCCCGTTAGAACCGAACTGGCAGCCTAGCCATTAGTAGCCATTAGTAACCATTAGTCCTGCAGATAATGACACTCTAAGCTCAGATATAGCCTGTGCCGGATGCATAACGCCGACGGCGAGGCGACGCCAACGGGTACAGGCGCGTCGCTGGGCCCGTTGTCACGTCATGGTTTCAGCAGCCAGCAGGCTGTACCGAATGCCAAGCAGCCAAAGCTATATTGACATCTAAAGATCACAAGAAACAAAAACCTTAAGTATAAAAATCTTAAGTACAGATAGCGATCAAAACAGAAAGAGCTCTGCCCATGCGAATTGATTTATCCTCTGTTCCCGTCGAAACCGGTACCACCTACCCCCAACCATTTGCACCAGTCGTCGCTGGTCGCCATCGTCAGCGAGTAGGTAACGCTGTCGGGCTCAAAAACTTTGGCGTCAATCTGACTACTCTCATGCCCGGCAGTGCCTCAGCGCTCAGGCATTGGCACTCCGCTCAAGATGAGTTTATCTACATTGTGCAAGGTGAACTGTTACTCGTCACCAACCAAGGCGAACAAATTTTGCAGGCGGGGGATATGGCCGGTTTTGCCGCAGGCATAGCGAATGGACACCATTTGATTAACCAATCCGCCCTGCCTGCGACTTATTTGGAAGTGGGCGATCGAACCATGCCCGATCGCGCTGAATACCCTGATGTGGACTTATGTTGTTTACCTACCGCTGATGGCCAAAGGCAATTCACTCATAAAGACGGAACAGCTTACGAAGGTTAGTAGGCAGTGTTCCGTATAAACACTCTCATCAACCCCTTTGTCAAAATGTTTCACTGACAGAGGCATCGTGCTATTTGATACCTAAGACAACCTTCACGTAAACGCTGAATCAAAATACTTGTTCGGCAAAAGGATGTCAAAGTGGCCTAAATCCCTTTGCTTTCGAGATAAACCAAGCAATAGCTGCTTAGCTTTATCTAAAGTTCATGGATAAAGCAGCGGATTAACATTTTATCTTGAGTATAAATTTATACGTCTATAAAGCAGCCTACTGAGGTGGCTGCTCAGTGGAACACCACATCAATCATACGGATTTCATCATGGGCAAACATCATATTCTCGGTACGTTTTTGACATTGGCAGCTTGGTCTATAGCTTACGTGCCAGGGCCGACAGGCATTGGCTTCAGCAGTTTTCAAGTTGGCGCTGTGGCTCAAGCGGGAGTGCGTTGGACGCCTAATCCCGATCGCGGTAGTGCTTCTAGCACGCTGTCAGGAGGGCGACGTGGCGCTTCTGCTTCAGCCTGCGCGCTAGATTCTAGCCTGCCTGATCCTGCGATTACCCTGCTTGTGCCAGACGGTGCTACTGGTTTGACAACCGAAGCTCAGCCTACACTGTCTTGGTATTTGGAGAGCCAGCAAGCGACTGATATGGAGTTTGTGCTGTCTCACCCTGAGCAAGCAGACCCCATCTATACCAAAAGTGTGCGAGCAGAGGCTGGGCTTGTCGAAGTTATCTTACCAGCGTCGGCTGCACTAGAAGTGGGTACTCGCTACCGCTGGACAGTATTTGCAACCTGTAATGGGGGAGAAAATGAAGTACATGCTCGTAGCTTTGTAGAGCGCGTCGCTGATAGTCATCTCAGTGCTGCCGGGGTTGCTGACATGACGCCTTTAGATCGCGCTCATGCTTACGCCGCTCAAGGCATTTGGTATGACGCCTTAAACACTTTAGTCAGCGCTTACCGTGAGGACGGACAAATCAGCACATTACTAGAGATTCGCGATTTGCTCGAGCAGGCTAAAACAGAAGTGCCCTTGGATTTGTCCTTGGCGACAGCTTCCTAACTCAACATCCATCCTAGTCCAGCAAGCTTGAGCCGCTATTCCATCATTGCTCTTCTCTGGGGCTGAGTGGGCTTAATAAATAGAAGCTTTGCACCCTGTGTAGCCTGTCTACCAGGGTGCTTTTGTGAGCTTCTAATCTAAAAAAGGCCATAAAAAGGACAGACCTTAGGTGGTATATAAGCCTCACAAATCGCCTGCTATGAGGTGGATACATAAGTTTCATATTTGGCGACGGCAATGGTTTGACCATCACTATGTAGGTTCGCTGCTTGGGGTAGTGGCAGCAGGCGGAATTATCTTTATTCGCGGGCTAGGTGCTTTACAGGTATGGGAGCTACATGCCTTTGACTGGATGATGGTGCATCGGTTCGCAGAGCCAGCCGACGAGCGAGTTGTCATCATCGGTATCAATGAGACTGATATTGAGAACACTCAAAATGCCGGCATCTCCGATAGGATGCTGGCCGAGGTGATTGAAGTAATCCAGCAGCAAAATCCGACGGTCATTGGCCTGGATTTTTTTCGCAATGTGCCACGTGATGAGGGTTATGAACGACTGAATCAAATTTTTCAAGAAACACCCAATATCATTGGCATTGAAAAAGTCATTGACGATGTGGCGCTCTCGGCCGTTTCAGGAAACCCAGTGCTGAGTGCCAAACATCAGGTCGCTGCCAGTGATTTGATCGTCGATGTCGATGGTCGTGTACGCCGAGGGCTGTTGGTTCCTAATGCCTCAGGGGTGGAGGGCCTAGCTTTTCGAGTCGCCCTAGAGTATTTAGCGAGCCATGACATTTTCCCCAATCCCAATCCAGATGTGTTGGAATTGGGCTATGGTCGCTTGCCGCCCCTTGAAAAAAATTCAGGAGGCTATAGTAACACCGATGCTGGCGGCTACCAAATCGTTATGAATTGGCGGGCTAACTTAACGTTTCAAACGTTTAGTGCCCAAGATGTTTTAACGGGTAAAATTCCCCCAGGGACACTCAGCGACAAAATTGTGCTGATTGGGAGTATGCAATCAGGCGATGCCGATGTGTTTTTTACCCCCTATAGCAGCAGTCGTGATGCCATTGGCCTACTGCCTAGCCACGGTATTGAAATCCACGCCAGTCTTACCAGTCAAATCATCAGTGCAGCTTTTGGCCAAAGATCGCCCATCAAAATGCTGCCAGAACATGTCGAAATCCTACTGATTGGTATTTTTGCTTGGTTAGGTATTAGCTTGTATCGCTTAGGCAGGAGCGACTTGCAGCGTCTGCAGATGTTTGGGGGGTTCACGTTGGTGACCCTAGGTGTCAGTCATTTGGCTTTGATGTGGGGGGGATGGTGGCTACCTGTTGTGCCGATGAGTCTGTCCCTATTGAGTGCACCCTTAATGACGCGTTTGCATAAAATTAACCGGCTACAAACGCTTTCTGAAATCGATGAACTAACCCAGTTGGCTAACCGTCGCAGTTTTCAGGAACACTTGGCACAGGAATGGCAGCGGGCGTTGCGATCGCACACCCCCATTTCACTGATTCTCTGCGATGTTGATTTTTTTAAGCTATACAACGACACCTATGGCCATCCTCAAGGTGACGAATGCCTTAAACAAGTTGCCCAAGCTATCGGTCGAGCCGTTCGTCGGCCTGATGATTTGGCAGCCCGCTATGGGGGTGAAGAGTTTGTGATTTTACTGCCAAATACCACTGTTGAAGGGGCACAACAAGTGGCCAGAGATGCTGCAGAAAGTGTTCAAGCTTTAAAGATGGAGCACAGCGCTTCTAAAGTGTCTCCCTACGTCAGCATCAGCTTAGGCGTGACGACGGTAATTCCCACCGTTGAACTATCTGCCAGCGTCTTAGTAGATACAGCTGATTTGGGATTATACGAAGCTAAGCGGCGAGGGCGCAACCAAATGAAACTACGTTTGCCCTGGGCCATAGAGTAAAACAGATAAGTAAAACAGATTAAGTAAAACCTGAGTAAAAATGATGGGTAAAAACGATCATATCCGATGGTCGTTATGGTAGTTAACCCGTGCCCCTGCCCACTGGAGCTTATTGCGCAGCGTGCGATAGTAAGAATGATCTTCGAGCAGGATAATGAACTTAGCCAGATGACTGGCCATGCGAATATCGACCCGTTGTCCGGGCCAAATGGTGGTGCCAAACACCCCATCTGTCCAGAGCTTGGTATTGCTTTCAGGATCAACCAAAGGCCACACGCTGACAGTGCTTCCCGGCGGCAGTACAATAGGACGGCTCGAGAGACTCATCGGGCAAATGGGTGTAACGATAATTGCGTGCATCCCAGGATGTACAATCGGGCCGTTAGCAGACACCGTATAGCCCGTAGAACCAGTCGGAGTGCTGATCAGCAGGCCATCCCCCTGGTACTGATCGACCACTTCACCATCAATCTCAACCTCTAGCGTAGAGGTAATCATGCGGTTAGGAGAGGCTGGCTTAACGCACATTTCATTGAGCGCAAAGTAGCGATCGCTCATCGGCTCAAAATTACCCGAGCCCCCTTGATGAGCCCGCGCCTGCAGCATCATCCTTTGCTGAACCGCAAAGCGATCTTCTAGCAGTCGTGCCCACACCTGCTCAAAATCGCCAATGACATCAGATGGTTCTGCCAAAAAACCAACATGGCCGCCTACATTAACCGCCAAAATGGGAATATCATCCATTGCCAAGTGGCGAGCCGCCGAAAGCGCTGTGCCATCACCACCCAGTACTACCGCTAAATCAATCGGATTCGGTGCTGACTCTAGAAAAACGGGATAAGGATTATCTTTAGCCCGCTTGGCCCCATCATCACCTTTGCGCCAAGCGTCTCTAACTGACGAGCACATTGATCAGCGCAGGCTTTACTTAGCGGATTGCCCGCCTTGTACACAATGATCACCTGCTGTAGATTCACTAGAATCAGCGCCCCTCAAAAGATATCGAAGCAGATACTGATGGCTGCCTACCACTTGAGTAGATTAAATTGCTCCATATCGACAGTATCGCGATTGCGGTAGATTGAAAGCACAATGGCTAGGCCCACCGCAGCTTCAGCAGCAGCAATCGTAATCACAAAAACAGCAAACACCTGACCCTTAATTTGAGCCGGGTCTAAGTAGTTAGAGAATGCCATCAAATTGATATTGACCGCATTGAGCATCAGCTCAATCGACATCAGCACGCGAATGACGTTACGGCTGGTAACGAGGCCATAGATGCCGATAGAGAATAGAGCGGCGGCTAAAAGCAAAAAATATTCGAGTTGCATAAAGGAAATAGAGTGGGGAAATGGGGCCAAAGTGGAGTTGACGCGTAGGAGATAAACCTGACGTATCTTTATGTATCTTCGCGAGTACCTGCAGCGACAAGCTCACGCGGTCTTTCTGGCAGTGTCAAAGAAATATCCTGTTGGGCTTTGAGATCTGGAATATACTCTCGCCGAGCCAGAATAATAGCGCCTACCAAGGCAATCAGCAGCAAAATAGAGGCAAGTTCGAAAGGCAGTAAAAAATCGCTGAAAAAGTGCTGACCAATGATATCAATCGCCTGCTCACCTGCTGCGGCCTCGGTAGAAATAGCCCATGGATGGGACAGCACCATGGTGCTAATGAGCCCAAAAATACCCACACAAACGGCTCCTGTCGCTGCTCGACCAAGCCAAGCATTTTTGACAGCAGTAAACGTTTCTTGCTTATTGACCAGCATGATTCCAAATAGAATCAACACATTGACAGCGCCGACGTATATCAGAATTTGGGCAGCAGCAACAAACCCAGCGTTAAGCAAAATATAGAGTCCGGAAATGCTAATGAAGGTGAGCCCTAGTAAAAAGGCTGAGTAAACGATGTTAGATAGCAGTACAACCCCTAGCGCTGAAACTATCATCAATAGCCCCAATAGCCCTAACGAAACTATCTGAACACCTTCTGCTAAAGGGAGTGCTGCTAAAACCACAATACTTTTTTCCTCACGTTATCGTTCTTTAGATTTCACTACAGATTTTGCTGCTGACTTAGGTTGAGATGCCTGATCGCTTTGGGGCAAATGGTCTTTTGCTTTTGCTTGACGTCTCGGTGGTGGCAGCTCAATTCGATTTTGCAGCATCTGCTTTGGCTTTTTCTGCCTCTAGCTCAGTCAAAATATCTTGGGGTGATTTGCCTGCCCTTTGCGCCCCGGCTGGCAAGTCGTGCGGATCCATCGCACCTTTAGGTAGATAGGCAAATTCGCGCATCGGCGCAACCATGGGATCATTGGTGACCTTATAGGGCAAACGACCCATAGCTACGCTGTCGTAGTTGAGGTCGTGGCGGTCGTAAGCCGAAAGCTCATACTCTTCAGTCATCGAAAGGCAATTCGTAGGACAGTACTCTACACAGTTGCCGCAAAAAATGCAGACTCCAAAGTCAATACTGTAGTGATTGAGCGTTTTTTTCTTCGTTTCTCGGTTAAATTCCCAGTCCACCACCGGCAAATTAATCGGACATACCCGCACACAGACTTCACAGGAAATGCACTTATCAAACTCAAAGTGAATGCGGCCCCGATAACGTTCTGAGGGAATCAGCTTTTCGTAAGGATACTGAACCGTCACCGGACGACGTTTCATGTGATCAAAGGTGACAGAAAGGCCCTGACCGATAAATTTTGCTGCCTGAGCCGTTTCCTTAGCATAACCACCGACTTGTTTGAGAAAATTCAACATAGCTCTAGAGAGAGGATAAACAGTGAGTAAGTGATATGGCGAGCTGACTCTAGAATCGTCAATAGCTGTTAACCAGAATCTGCTCAGCAGCCGATAAACGGCTTCGTAAGAAGGCTTTCTAGCCGCCGAAGGCGAATGGAAAAGTGATTTTGAGTCCTGCAGTGACCAGCAGGTTAACCAAAGAAACCGGCAACAAAAACTTCCAGCCCAGGTCCAAGAGCTGATCGATGCGGACACGAGGTACTGTCCACCGCAGCAAAATGGTCAAAAAGACCAACAGGTAGGCTTTAATCATCGTCATCATGATACCGAGTGCTGCAGCAATTATCTGAACCCACGGAGCTGTCTCACTTAGCCCTAGCCATCCTGTGATCGTCTCGACTGGAATGGGAAAAGTCCAGCCACCAAGATACAGAACCGAAACAATTAGGGCTGAAAGCATCAGGTTGACGTAGGAACCAACGTAAAACAGCCCAAACTTCATGCCAGTGTATTCAGTTTGATAGCCTGCAACTAATTCTTCTTCGGCTTCTGGCAGGTCAAAAGGAAGACGCTCACATTCTGCTAATGCCGAAATCCAAAAAATCACAAAGCCAACGGGCTGTCGCCAAATATTCCATCCCAAAATGCCGTAACCAGATTGCTGGTTGACGATATCAATTGTGCTGAGTCCGTTACTCATAAGGACAACAGCGAGTACTGCCAGTGCCAACGGAATTTCGTAGCTGATAGATTGAGCAGCCGCTCTCAGTCCCCCTAGCAGCGAGTATTTGTTATTGGAGGAATACCCTGACATTAAGAATCCAACCGGAGCAATGCTAGAAAGCGCAATCCATAGAAAAATGCCGATGCCTAGGTCAGTGATGACCATATTTTGACCAAAAGGCACAATGAGGAAAGACAAAAAGACGGGAATGACGACAATGGCAGGTCCTAGGGTAAAGAGCCAAGGGTCTGATTTTGCTGGGGTGATGTCGGCTTTGAAAATGAGCTTGACACCATCGGCAACCGCTTGCATCGCCCCTAACGGGCCGACGTATTCAGGCCCGATACGTTGCTGGGCGGCGGCAGAAATCTTCCTTTCAAGCCAGACGCATATAAAAATGCTAACCGTAGCAACCACAAGCATGAGCAGCATGGGTAGAGGAATCCAGATGGTTTTGGCAACCCCGATAGGTAAGCCCAGTTCGGTAAGGGATTGGACAACGGTTTGTTGAAGATCAATGCCTGGATTCATGCTCTTTAGCGGCGGCTTGCGCGTGTTTAGATTGCAATGTTCTGAAATAGATTCTAGCGCTTAATCAACCTAACTCAGCGGTGACACGTCTAAGTCTCCTCTTATCGAGACAATAGACAACCCCCTATCACAATTCAACGTTAGCCAAACCAGCCAATAAAAACCCCCCTGACATAAGGTCAGAGGGGCTGGAGTTCCTGAAAATCGTCACTGAAGATATAGTGCTGTGAGTTTCACGTATTGCCAAGGGGGGTAGCGCCCATCACCTCTGTACTGTTACTGAGCAGCTGATGTTGATGATGAGCGGCTGATGTTGATGATGGGCTGATGTCAAAAGTCACGAGGGGTCAGCTTTTGTCCCATAGCTGCAGTCGTTTTTCTAGGGGTAAGTATGCTTGATTATGAGGGCCTTCATAAATCTGAGTGGGGCGAAAAATTCTGTTTTTGCCGATTTGCTCTTTCCAATGTGCCAGCCAGCCAGCCACGCGGGCGATCGCAAAAATCGGTGTAAATAGATCAGTAGGTATTCCCAGCTTGCGGTAAACCAGCCCAGAATAAAAATCCACATTGGGATAAATGCCCTTGTGGCCCAGCTTTTCCTCAATAACCTGCTCTAACTCCAAAGCGATATCGTAATAGGCATCGCGGCCTACCTTATCAAAAAGCTGCTCAGCTAATCCTTGCAGCACCCTGGCTCGAGGATCTTTGACCTTGTAGACGCGGTGGCCGAAGCCCATAATCTTCTCACGGTTAACAATCCGCGCTTCGACATAGGGGCGTACATTCTCAATCGAGCCAATTTCCTGCAGCATATCGATCACTGCTTCATTGGCACCGCCGTGCAACGGGCCAGCCAGCGTCCCGACGGCAGAAGCAATCACGGCATAGGGATCGGTTAGGGTTGAAGCGGTGACCATGGCCGAAAACGTAGAAGCATTAATGGTGTGCTCGGCGTGAAGGATCAAGCAAACATCAAAAATGCGCGCTTCTAACGGATCGGGATTTTGCTCGTTCAGCATGTAGAGAAAATTCGCCGCATACCCCAAATCATCGCGGGGCTGGACGGGGTCATTGCCTTTACGCATCATCTTGAAGGCAGCCACCATTGTCGGAATTTTGGCCAGCAGCCGCACCACTGCTGCCTGCACATAGGTCGGATCATCTAGCTCGCGGCGAGAATGAAAGAGCCCTAAGGCTGCTGCACAAGCTTGGAGGGCATCCATCGGATGGCCGCTTTCAGGAAAGCACTTCATCATGTCGCGAATGCGGTACTTGAGGCGGCGGTGGTATTGAACTTCGTGCTCAAAAGCTTCTAGCTCTTGCTGAGTCGGCAATCCACCCCAAATAAGCAGATAGGCGGTTTCTAAAAAGCTGCTTTGCTGAGCGATTTCCTCGATGCCAATGCCCCGATACTCTAAAATCCCTGTTTGACCGTCTACATAGCTGATGCTCGACTGCGTGGCGGGAACACCCTCTAGCCCAGGCCTGTATTCGCATGTCGTCATCGTCGATAAACTCCTTCCTGAAATGAGCGGTTCTAAGCGTAGCTGCTTCTTACAATATCGCTGTGTGAATTCTTCTAGTAGTGCAGCTTGTACAAAATCAGATCTTTCTAGTAGTTTTTTAGGGTATTTCACTATCAATCATGAACCATCGCGAATGATAGCGAACCCTAAGCGTTAATCTGAAGGGTTGCTGCTTGTCGCCCCATCCTGAGGTCTATCCTGAGGATCTGCTTTAGTCTGTATGGAGCACGCCGTTTTCCGGATCGACTAGCCGCTGGAGTTTTTGTTTGATTTGTTTGTCAAACACTTCCCATTTTTGGCGGTTGTAGTCGCTATTCTCGTAATAGCCGGAGAGGAAACCGATTGGAATCTCAAAGCCGCCTGCCATGGAGCGACCGCCACCAAAGAACCGTCCTTGGCTATCTTGGCCAAAGGCTTCTTTGATAAATTCGTCTGGATCGAGGGTGATTTTGTTCGTGCGCAGCGAACCGACGACGAGTTCTTTTTCTTCGTCCTCGTCATGGACAATGCCGTATACGACGGCGGTATGGACGTTTTCTTCGGTAATCAAAAATCGGCCGCTTGGGGAATAGCATCTCTGTCTTCATACCGAAGATAGCCAACACCGGCTATGGACACACTGTTTTGTAGGTGTCGGTTGCGCAGTGATCGCTCTATGACATCCATCACTCGTCGGGAGCGAGAAGCTTGCAGCACAGCGCTAAGGAGCTGAGCGTCGTAGTACTGACTGAGATAAGCGGCTGCTAAAAATCAGGTTCAGATGCCTGCATTAACTGGTTGGTATCTGAGCGCAGGCCATGCATGAGAGCAGTGGCACACTTGACATGGTTACTGTTCGCGCGATCAAGCTGAATCATGCCCGCTTGCAGGTATTGAGCCATGATGGTGGCCGTCGCGTGAATATTTGGCCGAATATCAATCAGCTCTGCATTGAGCTTGCCTTGCGAGGCATGGTGATCAATCACCAGAAGCAAAGGAAGCTGGGCTGCTTGGACTTTGGCGGTAAGGTGGCTGGTGGTACCCTGCGTATCAATCAGGACATAACCCTGATATTGCTTGAGATCAGGTATATCCTTGGCATTGGCAGGCCAGCGCTTAGCCGGTAACTGAGTGAGCTTGACTAGAGCGACATTTTCTTGGTGACTGAGGGTGCCGGAGTAGTAGATGTCGCAGCGGATGTTGTAAGCGCTGGCAATTAGACGATAGGCCCAAGCGGAAGAAAGCGCGTCTGGATCAGGGAAATCTTGTAAAAGCACAAGCTGTTGAGTGCCGCTGTGCTTTTTCAGGAGTTTTTCCAATGCTTCCGTTGGTTTTTTGCCAAAGCCTTCTGGGAGGCTGAGTGCTGCGGCCTGATCTTCGAACGATGCCTCATCTAGCGCGCTTTTAGTTGTAATGCCTTGGCCTGAGGTACTTTCGTCTGGAGTACTTTCGTCAATGGGGTCTTTACTCAGGGTGGTTTGTCGAGCGATGGAGTTGTTTTTGTGAGTATCTAGCAAAGCACTGTCCGGTAATGACACTGGATGTAGCCCATGAGCACAGCATATTGACATTTTTGCATTTACTTTGCATTGACATTTTTTTTCAGTCAATGTCTTGCAGTCAATGTTTTGCAGTCAATGTCTGCTGAACTCAAGGTGTCTGCTTCCAAAGGTGTCGAGGTTGAGGGGGCGAATTAAAGCTGCCTGACATACCATTTTACCAAAGTAAATCAGTACTTTTACACGTCTATAGGGTGTATCCTAGGTAGTCCCGTAGCGGTGAAAAATTAATTCAGCCCGATAATCAGCCCGATGCCTAGTTCAGCCCGATGACATATTGTCGCCATTCTTGATGAACACCGCCGCGGACATGGCGAGAAATCTCAAAATAGAGGCTGCTGTGAGGTTTCCTGGGCTGATAGCTAAGGGGCATCTGGGCTTCTTTGGGGGTGCGATTGCCTTTTTTGACGTTGCAGCGAACGCAGGCGCTGACAATGTTTTCCCAAGAGTCGCCGCCGCCTCGTGAGCGGGGAATGACATGATCTAGGGTGAGGCCGTCACCTGCATAGCCACAGTATTGACAGGTGTGGTTGTCGCGGTGAAGCAGGTTTCGCCGGGTCAGGGGGATGTCTTTATAGGGAATGCGCACGTAATGACGTAGGCGGATGACGGTGGGCATGGGGAACCCAGGATACAGCAGTTGTTCACGCTGCTCGATTTGTTCGGCTTTGCCTTTGATAATCAACACAACTGCTCGCCGCCAGCTTGTAATGTTGAGCGGTTCGTAAGAGGCGTTAAGAACAAGAACCTTACTCATTAGGCACTGTGCGCAGGTAGCGGCTCATAGGGGACTGCCAAGATTCTGCATAGATAGTAGCACAGACAAAGCCATGCACGGGTTTGAGCGGCTGCTACACTGATTGACTAAACGTAGCTTGGGCGTTTGCTTTGATTTTATCCAGTTTTTGGGGTTTGTCTCGTGATTGGGTTTGATGGGCTGAAGTTTTTGATTTGCGTTTGGTTTATTTTTTGAGGAGTGTGAGGTTACTATGCTGAGCTGGGATAAAACACCGGCGCTGTTCCCTATGCGTTGTTGTCGGGCTTGGGTGGAAATTGACCTGGCGGCGATCGCTCACAATGTAGGGCAGCTCAAGGCTCTGTTGCCGCCTGA
Source organism: Phormidesmis sp. RL_2_1 (assembly GCA_012033015.1). Classification (GTDB taxonomy): domain Bacteria; phylum Cyanobacteriota; class Cyanobacteriia; order Phormidesmidales; family Phormidesmidaceae; genus Phormidesmis. The sequence continues at coordinate 796 of JAAUPS010000040.1, read as the reverse complement.
GACAGCTTTTATGGCGGTGGTCAAGGCAGATGCTTATGGGCATGGGGCGATCGCAGTGGCGCGCACAGCGCTAGAGGCTGGCGCTAGCTGGCTAGGTGTGGCAACTGTGCCAGAAGGTATTGAACTGCGGCAAGCGGAGATTGCTGCGCCGATTTTGGTCATGGGCGCTGTTAACGACCCTGCAGAAGTCAGGGCGATCGCACATTGGCATTTGCAACCCACCATCGTCAATCCCAAACAGGCTTTGGTCTTTTCTGAGACGCTGGCATCTGAGGCCCTCGCATCTGCGGCCCCGGCGACGGCTGAAGGCTCGTTGCCGGTACACTTGAAGCTAGATACAGGCATGTCACGATTGGGGTTTGACTGGCGGCAAGCTGTGGAGTTTGCTCGGTTTGTGCAGCAGTTGCCCCACCTCGAAACAGCAAGCGTTTATTCGCATTTGGCCACGGCAGATAGCCCAGACTTGACGACCATGGTGCTGCAACATCAGCGCTATGAGTTCGCGATCGCCGCTTTGAAACGGGAAAATTTACTCCCCCCTAAACTCCACTTAGCCAATTCTGCTGCGACTTTAGCGACAGCGTTAGCCAAGTCGCAGTTGCCAAGGGCCGCAGCCCGCTCCGATCAGCCATCTGCTCTTTACTACGATATGGTGCGTGTCGGTCTAGCAACTTATGGCTTATATCCTGCACCTCACTTACAAGCTACCGTCGATCTCCGACCAGCGCTGAGCGTCAAGGCTCGAATCACCCACATCAAGACCATCAACGCGGGAGATGGCGTCAGCTATGGTCAT
>JAAUPS010000230.1 GCA_012033015.1 Phormidesmis sp. RL_2_1 | reverse complement strand
CAGCCAAGCCAGCGCAATCAAGCCAGCGTAATCAAGCCAGCGTAATCAAGCCAGCGCAACCAGCTATTGGCTCTGGCCTCTGACGGCTTTTTGAGGGCTTTTTGGCTGCTGATTTTAGGATTGCTGTGTCGGCATTTGACTCATTTTTTGTAAATCGAGAACTTTGGTGAGTGTCGCTTCGTCCATCAGCTCATGCTCTAGAACGAGTTGGCGCAGGGGTTTGCCGGTCTCAAGCGAGGCTTTGGCAATAGCGGCTGCATTCAAGTATCCAATATGGGTGTTGAGTGCGGTGACCAAGGCCAAACTGCCTTCGGCATACCCGAGACACCGCTCAGGAAAGGCGGTAATGCCCTGCAAACATTTGGTATCTAGGGCACTGACGGTGTTGCCGAGTAGCTCAATGCTGTGGATGAGGTTATAGGCGATGAGGGGCATCATCACGTTGAGTTCTAGCTGACCGGCTTGGGCGCATAGGGCGATCGCACTGTCGTATCCCATCACCTGAAAGCAGACCATTGAGGTCATTTCAGCCATGACTGGATTGTACTTACCCGGCATAATCGACGATCCGGGCTGTACAGGCGGAAGCTGAATTTCTTTGAGTCCTGTTTTTGGCCCTGAGTCTAATAGACGCAGGTCGTGGGAGATTTTTACCAAATCTTGGGCGAGGTTGCGCAGCGCGCTACTGACGGCCACAAAAGGTGCCATGCTTTGCATTGCGGCCATCAGGTGGGGGGCGCTGGTCATGGGCTGCTGGAGATAGTCGCTGAGCAATTCGGCAACGCGGAAACGATAGCTTGGATGGGTATTGAGGCCAGTGCCCGTCGCGCTACCGCCTAGCCCCAACACGGTAAGTTCAGCAGCGGCGGTTTTAAGGCGTTGCTGGTGTCCCTGGAGAATGTATTCCCAAGCGCGAAAGCCCTCTCCAAGTCGCACGGGAACCGCATCTTGCATGTGGGTGCGGCCTGAGCGAACAATGGTTTGAAACTCGCTGGCTTTGGCTTGGAGGGTCTCGATGGCTCCTGTCAGTGCCGGATATAGGGCGTGCTCTAGCGCCAAAATGCCGCCAACACGGATGGCAGTAGGAATGACATCATTGGTCGATTGCCCATAGTTCACATGGTCATTAGGACTCACCCGGCTGTAGTTGCCCTTTTTATCTCCTAATATCTCTAAGGCTCGGTTGGCAAGCACCTCGTTGATATTCATATGGTGGGAGGTACCTGCGCCTGCTTGATACACATCGACTACGAACTGATCGCGCAAAGAGCCTGTGAGGATTTCGTCAGTCGCCTGCACGATAGCGCCGCTAATATCCACCGGAATACAGCCTAGTTCTCCGTTGGCTATGGCTGTGGCTTTTTTAATCAGCAGGCAGGCATCGACATAGGTGGCTAAAGGCCGCAGGCCGCTGATAGGGAAATTCTGCACGGCTCGCAATGTTTGAATGCCGTAATAGGCGTTGGCTGGAATTTCCATTTCTCCCATGGAATCTTTTTCGAGCCGAACTTCAAGGTGGGGAAGGGCGATTTGGGGAAGGCGTGCTTCTGCCATAGTTGATATTGCGTTAAGTGATGATACTGACTACTCATAGCTTTTGCCACTTTGTTGAGTGCATATGCAATCGCTAAAACCGTGATGAAGACGGTAGCAAAGTGGCACAACCGCGCGAATGCATCCGACGGTTGTTTATAGATGTTTATAGATCAGCCATCCAAATTTTAGAGCCCTATCTTCAAGGTTGGATGCGATCGCCAAAAAAACGAGCGCTATGGTTTCTATCGGTATCGGTTTCAAGGTGCCGGTTCGATGGCGTTACTCAAAAAGCGCCCGATCAAACTGGGCATACTAAAGGGCAGCAGCCACCCATGAGACGAGCTAGCTGCTGCCGAGTCTACCAAGTCGCTAAAATTACCGCCTGTGGTTACGTCTTTTTCTACCCATTTCCCTAATTTGGCTGACGCTTGCGAACAACTGCCCATGCAGGATGTCAAATCTTTGATCAAGCAAGGATTTGCGCTGCGCAATTCAGGTAAGTATAAAGGCGCTATCGAAAAATTTGACTGGGCCATTGAGCAAGATGCTACTAATGCCAAGTCTTTTTTGTACCGAGCCCAAACCTTTATGCAAATGCGGGCCTACGAAGCCGCGCTCAAAGACTTTCGGATGGTGTTGCAGCTAGATGCAACCAATGCGCGGGCATGGCACGGACAAGGTGTGGCCAAGGCCGAACTCGCTTTATACCCCTCAGCGGTAGATAGCTTTGAACAGGCGCTGGTATACGAACCTGACAACGGCAAAATTTGGTATAACCTGGGTCGGGCGCTGCTGAAGCTAGAGCAGTACGAAAAGGCATTAGCAAGCTTTAATACGGCTGTGGGTATCAATGGCGACAAGTATCACACCTGGTATAATCTCGCTTTGGCGCAGGCATTCTTAGAGCAGATTCAGCCCGCAATCGAGAGCTTGGAGCATACGACTCGACTAAAGCCCGATTGCCACTATGCTTGGAACTATCGCGGCACTTTGCTCAACAGGTTATTTCAGCATCAAGCAGCGCTAGAGAGCTTTTGGAAATCGTTGCAGCATCGTGTGCCCAATCCCAATGCCTGGTATGGCATTGCGGCCACCTATGCTTTGCTCAATAATCCCGAATCTGCGGCCATTCACCTGCGCCAAGCGATTAAGCTCAATCCCAGTATTTACAGCCTGATGGCTCGCAATGACGCCAACTTTAACAGCGTACGCAATCATCCCAAAATCAGTCTCATTTTGTTGTGATTAGTCGGGTGATTAAGTCGGGTGATTAGTCGTGATCGTGCACCTGTGCGATTCATCGGCACCTGTGTCTTGTTTTTGCGGCTTTATTTTTGCGGCTTTATTTTTGCGGCTTTATTTTCGCGGTCTTTAAGTGTCTAGTAAAATGACCATAACTAGGCCCTATTAGGCTTGTCTATGGCTAGAATACCGACGCTAACGTTTGATCGAGGCACTTTGGTGCTGCATCCGCCGCCGCGAGGAAAAGCCTGGATTGACTATGCTGTTTGGGATGATCGCATTGAGCGGTTTCGAGTACCGGCAGATAAGTACCGATCGCTGGTGGAATCACTCAAAGCGGAAGGGGTGCGCTTTGAAGATAAAGTACAAACTTTTGAGCCGATAGCGTTGCGGGCAAAACTGTCACTAACGCCCTATGTGCACCAACAAGAGGCACTGCAGGCATGGCAGGACAATGCCCGCCGCGGGGTGGTGGTACTCCCTACAGCAGCAGGAAAGACCTATTTGGCGCAAATGGTGATGCAGGCAACACCAAGACGGACGCTGGTGACGGTGCCAACGCTGGATTTGATGCATCAGTGGTATGCGAATTTGGAGGCGGCTTTCCCAGGGGTGGAGGTGGGTTTATTAGGGGGTGGCTCGCGCGATCGCACCCCCATACTTGTCGCTACCTACGACAGCGCCGCTATTCATGCTGAAGACTTGGGTAATCAGTACGCTCTGTTGATTTGTGATGAGTGCCACCATTTGCCCAGTGACTTTCATCGCAGTATTGCTGAGTATGCGATCGCACCCTACCGCTTGGGCCTAACCGCAACCCCTGAACGCTCAGATGGTCGGCATGAAGACTTAGATAAACTGCTCGGCAAGGTCGTGTACCGGCGTACTGCAGAGGAACTTTCAGGCACCGCATTAGCACCGTATCAGGTGGTGAAGCTCAAGGTGCAGTTAAATGCCGCAGAGCGCGATCGCTACAAGCGCCTGCAACAACAGCGCAATGACTTTTTGCAAAAGTCCAATATTTGGCTGAATAGCCCAGAAGGTTGGCAGCGCTTTGTTCAGGCTAGCGCCAAATCTCCGGCAGGCCGTCGGGCCATGCTTGCCCACCGCGAAGCCAAAAAATATTGCCCTAGGAAACGCTGGCAAACTCACCTTATTAGCCAAATTGTTAGCTCAGCACTATCCCGAGCGAACGCTCATTTTTACCAACGACAATGCAACAGTTCATAAAATCTCTCAAGATTTCTTAATTCCGGCAATTACCCACCAAACACCTGTCAAAGAGCGTCACAGCATTTTACAAAAGTTCCGCAGTGGGGATTACAGCGTAATAGTCGTCTCCCACGTGCTGAATGAAGGGGTGGATGTGCCCGATGCGCGGGTAGCCATTTTACTCTCAGGCAGCGGCTCACCGAGAGAATACATTCAGCGATTAGGGCGAGTGTTGCGCAAAGGCAGCAACGGCAAAATGGCATTGCTATACGAAGTTGTCGCCGAGCAAACCAGTGAGGAAGGGGTGTCCCGGCGGCGGCAGCCGCAACCCCAAGCATCGCCAGCCGTCAGACAGCTATCTTTGGTTACTTTGCCTACTGATCAACCCAATGGTCAACCGGATGATCAACAGAGCCTGCCGAAATCTAACCCTGAGCCAACGAATCCCTATCAAGTGGTTGAGTTTCCAACCCTTCAACGTCGAGCGGCTGAGCCTACAGCCCCCTGGCGGGAAAATCAAGAAGAAGAATAGGCACCACCGTAGAGCCAAGCGACCAACGCTATATCTCTAGCCACACCTCATCGCCTTGGCGAATTGTGCCGCCCTGCATTACCGATAGCCGAATGCCTGCAATCACATCGTTATGCCGCGCTGTTGTTCGTAAAATATTTAAGTCTTGCGGTAGCCCTCTTTGAGCCAGCGTAGTGACCACACAGCGAGGACAGGCTGTATCAATTTTGAGTGTTACTGTCTTACCAATTTGAGGCTGCAGCCAACCCAATCATTTTCCACAAAGCCTGCTTGGGCTATGGGTGTATCAATCAACAGATTGGGCCGAAATCGGCAGGGCTCAAATTCGCCCGCAGGATAGAGTTCTTTTAATCGTTCAAGGGTGGCAACGGTAACCGCATGGATAGAGCAAGAGTCAAAAAAGTGCCTAGGGGCATGAACAGCTCAGTGAGGGTGTCTTGGAAAGCGGTGCCTTCTACATCTGGCCAATATTGATCGAGGCTAGGGTTTTCTGGGACAAGAGAGAGAAACTGTACTTGTCGCTCAATCCAGTCAGACAGGACAGGGTCAATATCGGGCTGTGTGCTGGTAACGGTGGTGCCATTGGGGAGGGTAATGTGTACTGGCGGCACTGGCTCACTGGCTTGGGGTGTGTTTTCGAGCTTGGCCTGACAGTTGAGCAAAGCAGCCCATTTTTGGGATTTTTAGCACTGGCCACTCGATTTGTTTCTACATCCCACAGGGCGTAAGCGCGATCGCCCAATAATCCCTTCAAGCCAATCTCTGAGGCTTCTAGCGCTTCTCCCTGCATAGACTTAACCGGATAGCGCCACAAGGATTTTACGTTGCCAGCGAATGTCCTACCCATCTCTGTTGTTTCCTCATTACGAGCTATCCTCACACCCTATTCCGACATGGATCAGTGAGATGGTGTTGTGCCCTGGGATACCGCTTTTTCAGTCACATCTTCAGTCACATCTGTCTATGCTGCCTTGACGGCCTGCTCGGCAACGATCTGGCGCACCCAATCAAACCAGGCAGATAAGCCTTCACCGGTTTTCGCTGAAACCGCAAAAATGGCCACCCGAGAATTCATCTGACGGACATTGGCCACAATTGTCTGGATATCGACGTCTAAATAAGGGGCCAGATCTGTTTTTGTAATCAGCAGGCAGTCTGCCTCTCGAAACATAATCGGATATTTCAAGGGTTTATCTTCGCCTTCGGTGACGCTTAACAGCGCTACTTTGGCATGTTCACCTACTTCAAATTCTGCAGGGCACACTAAGTTACCGACATTTTCAACAAACACTAAATCAAAATCTTGAGGCTGTTGTCCTTGATCGCACTGTTCATGTGCAAACTGATGCAGTCCACCTGCCACCATTTTAGAATCGAGATGACAGGCCCTGCCGGTGTTGATGGCGATCACCGGCACACCACAGTCGCGCAGGCGATTGGCGTCGAGTTGAGTGGTCATGTCTCCCTCAATCACGGCCATGCGAAATTCAGCCTGGAGCTGTCGCAGGGTGACCTCTAGCAGTTGGGTTTTGCCGGAGCCGGGACTGCTCATTACGTTTAAGCAGGTAATGCCCCACTGATTGAGGCGATCGCGATTCTCATCCGCCCCATGCTGATTGGCATGGAGCAAATTCATCTCTAAAGCGGCATCAAATGTTTGGTGCATGAAACGAAACCTCACAAAAACAAGCAGCCATTACACAGCAACGGGCTGAGAAAATTCAACCCGATTAATTTTTAGCTCGCGACCCGAGAGAATATCATCCATTGGAGCCTGACAGGTGGGGCAGACATATTGCAGTCCTATTTCCGGTCGATATTCTTGCTGGCAGCGGTGACAAAAGGCAATCAACGGCGTTTCTTTAATCACCAGTTCCGCCTCGCTTAAAAATGTTCCTTGGGTCTGGGCTCGAAACGCAAACTGTAAGCTAGCAGGCTCTACACAGGTAAATTCGCCGACTGTTAGGTGCACCCGCTCCACCTTTGGCGGCCCGGTAGGATGGGCGGGCTGTTCGGCCAGCCAATCTTTAACGGTAAAAATCAGGGCCTTGGTCATATCGGTCTCGTGCATAGGTGCTTAACTCCCATCTCTATCCGTTTTTATGGCTATTTCTATTCATTCACATGGCTATTCCTGAAAAAGTACCTATTCCCAGTCGCTGCCCAGGCTCATATCAGCCGTTTCATTGATATAGCTCGGTTTTCTCGGGGTAACTGATCTGAGAGCACCAAGTGTGCCATCGTATCGCAAATGACACGGGTCGCCATCAGCGCCGTCATATCGCTCACATCGTAGGGCGGCGATACTTCTACGACTTCTAAGCCGCAAACGGGAGCTTTTTGAACAATCTTGCCCAGCAAGTAAAGGGCTTCTCTTGGCAGCAATCCACCGGGCTCTGGCCAGCCCGTACCGGGGACAAATCCAGCATCTATACAGTCAATATCGAAACTGATCCAAACGCAGTCAGTACCGTCCAAAGCCCGCTCTAGGGCGAAGTCTACCGCTGCATCTAAGCCGATATCCATAATGTCAGTCACAGTGAGGATATTGGTGGCGCGCTCTCGGCATACCTTGACGCCGGGGCGGGGCACTTGCCAGCCGCCGATGCCAAGCTGCACAAGATTTTTCGCTGGGGCATTGGCCATGTTGGTGGCATGGAACCAAGGGCAGGTGTGCATTCGTTCGTCTAAGTCGGTTTCTTGGGTGTCTACATGGCGATCAAAGTGGATGATGCCGACTTTTTTATCGCCTAGGTGACGGCAAATGCCGCGGACGGTAGGAAAACCAATGGAGTGATCGCCGCCGAGCAAAATCGGGAAAGCACCCGAGCTAAAAACGTGGGCAACGCCTTTGGAAATTTGATCAAAAGACTTTTCGATATTGCCAGGAATGGTGAAGATATCGCCAATGTCACACAGTTTAATTTGTTCTCTGAGATCTACCCCTAGCTCGAAGTTATAGGGCGTATACAGCGCTGAAATTTTGCGGATGCCTTGGGGGCCGAAGCGGGTGCCGGGTCGGTAGGTGGTGCCAGAATCGTGGGGAACGCCGACGATGGCCACGTCATAGTTGCCGACTAAACGAACGTCTTCTACATAGGGCGCTTTTAAAAAGGTATTGATACCTGCATAGTGGGGGAGTTCGCCTCTAGAAAAGGTGGAGATAGTGCGATCGCGAATACTCTCAGCCGCTTCCAAGCCATAGGTGAGCCCTTGAGACACTTCTTGCTGCCATCCGCTCATGGGTAGATGGGCTTCTAACTCCATCGCTCGCTGTGCTTCAGAGCGATTATCTGCATTGGAATCCGCATTGGCAGAGGGGGGCGTGTTTGCAGAATCGGTTGCCATCGAAAAACCTCAAATGTGATTGAACAAAGTACCTGGAAGCCTTTGGAAAAAGATTTTTACTAAAAACTTGACTCAAAAACTTGACTCAAAAACTTGACTCAAAAACTTGATGATAGGCCCTAGATTACCGCCATACAAAAAGCCCAGAAGAAAACAGAAACAGCGTCATTTCTGAAATTTCTTTCGGGCTTTGATGTTGCCGTG
>JAAUPS010000229.1 GCA_012033015.1 Phormidesmis sp. RL_2_1 | reverse complement strand
ATATCCCTCCGGATGTCCTGATGGCGTTCGGCAATTCTTCCTTGCTACCTCACCTAAGTATCCTTGTCCAGCGCGCAGGATTTCCTTTGGCCTATCAAGCCACTTGAGTACCAAAGAATTCGGTTCTTCTTGCCGCCATTGCAATCCACCTTTCTCGCCATACACACGAATATTCAAATCGTTTTCTTCACCAGCCGCTACTTGGGTTGCTAATAAAACACCGGTTGCTCCATTCTCAAATTTCAACAACATGGAACTATCATCATCTAATTTCCGGCCTTTAACATTGATTGTAAGCATGGCATTTATTTCTGCGATCTTTAATCCTGAGATATACTCCGCTAGGTTAGCCGCGTGTGTTCCAATGTCGCCAATGGCACCACCCGCGCCTGATTTAGAAGGATCCGTACGCCAACTCGCTTGCTTCTGCCCTGTCTTTTCTAAGTTGGTTGTAAGCCAACCTTGCGGATATTCAACATAAATTTTTCGAACCTTTCCAATTGCTCCTTTCTTGATTAATGCTTTGGCTTCTTTCACTAACGGATAGCCTGTATAGGTATGGGTGAGCGCCAAGACTAACCCCGTTTTATCAACAATCTTTTTCAGATCCTTTGCTTCTTGTAATGAGAATGTAATGGGTTTATCCATAATCACATGAAACCCGTTTTCCAACGCCATTTTCGCTGGAGCAAAATGAACATGGTTTGGCGTTACAATCGAAACAAAATCCATCCGAACATTTTCCGGTAGCTCTTTCTCCTTGAGAATCATTTCCTCAAAGCTTCCATATACACGCGATGGGTCCAGGTATAACGCTTTACCTGTTGAAATTGATTTTTGAGGATTGCTGCTGAACGCACCGCAGACCAATTCAATTTGCCCATCTAAGGCAGCTGCTTTTCGATGCACGGCACCAATAAATGCATCAGTACTTCCGCCTATCATCCCCATTCGCAAACGTCTATTCTTCATTTCTTAAAGTGATGTTTATACTAATCCTAAAGATAAGAATTTTGCGATTGTTCAAATTAGTCGAAAACGATTGCGCTAAGATTTTAAGTGAATAATATGAATCAATATTTGTTAATACTTCGCTGGCTCCCCTTTCTTTGGTAAAGTGTTTTTAATAAACACTCTGATGTCATCATTGGCCGTGGCCAAGTCTTCAGCACGCAAATACATCATATGTCCACTTCGATATCCCTTGAAGCTTAGACGATCTTTTAACCGTCCACTTGGATCAAGGTTCCACATCGTATATTTCGCATCAAAATAAGTGGTAGCACCATCGAAGTAGCCATATCTTAATTACTGATACCAGTTCGCTATCCTGCTCTAGAAAAGACTTCAAAGCAGCAATGTATATAACAAGGCTGGGTATAAAAAATACTCCAGAAATTACTACACTAATTAGAAACGACAGCATATCAAGAGCAGCTAACAGCTTATAGCTTTAAAGTACTTAAACAGCCTATATCTCAGCGCTGAGTGCTCAGGGACTTGAACTCAAAACACTGACGCGCCGAAATGTGCTCTCTGACCTGTAGAGTACCCAATCGAGTTAAAGCACCTGTGAGCATTGTTCTGTAAATACTTTTTAGATACTAAGAGCGAGAAAAGTAGTACATGATAACTGCCCCAAAAACCAAGATTTTCGGAACGATCATACGTACTATAAGCTTGCGTTTTAGAAGACAAGCTGTCTGTAATAGATTGACTAGGAAGCTGCGTTTTCACTCAGCAGTACTTCATACAGATGGAACTCGTTCTTGGCTAAGCCTGTCCAGTAACCATCTTCGCTACCGAAGCCAGGGCGCTCTGTCAGTTTGGCGATCGCTTCTTGGTTTTCCCACTGACCGTAGTTGATGACGCGCTCGCCATCTAATGACCGATGGAACGTGGCAGAAAGGAGTCCATCTAGAGACATCGCAGGCCCAACGTGTTCCTTAGCGAGTTCTACCATGCGCGGCTGATTCTCAGCAGGCATTCGGAACTCGGCAAAATGGACGAAGTACTGGTGAGGTTCTATCTCAGGTGTACCGACTTTAGATGCGGAAGTCACTATCTCATAGCGGTGAGAGTCCATCTCTTCAATGAGTTCTTGTGGCACGGTTCATTTTCGGCCAGTTTTAGGTAACATTCGCAGCACAAAATAGACCGTCATCTAGACGATCCCTCTGGCTGAGTTTCATCAGTAGGGATAGCCATTTAGCCTACTTGAGTGCAGCGAAAGTGTAACCTCGTTTTGAACCTGGCCACAAAACCCTATGCTTGAATAGCTTTTCTGCCCATTTCTTCCCCTTTTCTGTCCGGACTATTGTTATAATGGCTCCGAAGAATCAACCGCGCCTCATTGAGTTAGAGCGAGAGAACGTTGACATTGCATTAGAGCATCCAGACCTAATGTCGGCTAACTTTCACCGCGCTCTGGACGGTACGCGAACCGCTAATTATGGCCAGTGGCGCAGCTTGGATAACTTTCAGACATTGCTAGAGGAACCAAAATATAAATCTGTTCGCCAGTACTGGCAAGGGTTGGCAGAGAATGAATTTCACCTCTATGAGGTGGTTCATATAGAATCCATTGAGTAGAAGTGGTCTATGAGTGAGTCCGTGGGTAGATAGGTTGTAAACCAATTCGCAAACAACGATGAATATCCAGAATCCGAACTCAAGTTTGACGAAGACTACCCTTTTACTCGTCAGTACGCTCACAGTCATGTCAGGCGCTACCATCTCGCCTTCCTTGCCCGCGATGCAGATGCACTTTTCAGAGGTTGCGAATGCCGACTTTTGGGTGCGCCTAGTGCTGACCATACCGGCACTATTTATCGTAATCGGCTCTCCCATCGCTGGACAGATAGTGGATACAATTGGCCGTAAACCGTTGCTGCTCGGCTCGGCTATCCTCTATGGCTTTGCTGGTAGCTCTGGTTTTCTACTGAATTCACTGTTTGCCATCCTGGTAGGCCGAGCACTATTGGGGCTAGCCGTAGCAGGCGTGATGGTGAGTGCGACCACCTTAATCGCTGACTACTATCAGGGCGATACTCGCGCTAGTTTTATGGGCTTGCAGGCCGCATTCATGGGCTTCGGTGGAGTTTTATTCCTATCAGTCGGTGGATTTATTGCTGATTTGAGCTGGCGGTTTCCTTTTCTCATCTACCTATTCTCATGGCTGATGCTGCCAGGGATTGTGCTAGCGCTATACGAGCCATCTCGATCTGTCGTTGATGCAGAGACGAGTACGGACGTACCTTCTGCGAAACTACCCGTCAAGCTATTGGCGTTGATATATGCTTCGGTGCTGGTGCAACAGATTGTGTTCTATCTAATTCCCGTACAGCTTCCCTTTTTACCTTGAGCAGTTGACTGGTGCGGGAGCCTCGCAAACTGGACTCGCGATCGCTTCTCCGTTCTCTTCAGTGCCTTTGCCTCGATGGGTTACAGCCGGTTAAAGAAACGCCTCAGCTTTATCAAGATTCTAGCTATTTCTTTTGGCTTAATTGGACTTGGCTACGCTGGCATTGGACTGGTCAGCAGTTACTGGCTCGTGCTACTGGTACTAATTCCGACTGGTATTGGATTAGGGTTGATGATGCCCAACTTGAACGTCTGGACGGCGAACGAAGTTCCAGACGCTCTACGGGGACGAGCGCTGGGAGGGCTTACTACGTTTATGTTTCTAGGGCAATTCCTCTCTCCCATTGTTTCTCAACCGGCGAGGCAAAGCTTGGGGATGACAGCTACCTTCGGTTCGGTCGGCATCTCTCTTATTGTGCTCTCTGCATTGCTATGGATATATAGAAAGAAAGTTTGTCATGCCGTCAACAGCACTGTCGGCACTGTAACTGCTCCTCAGAACTCTTAAGTACTTTCTCCATTATTTCATTTCAGGATACAAACTGAGTCTAAAATGGTTTTTCATAAGCGTTTCGTTATGCTTAAAATCCTTTTAGGGGTGCTGAAAGCGTAGCTGTCACGAAGTGCCATAAGGGCTGCTGCGTCGTCTGAAACGGCGACAACTCGTTAGAATTTGAACTCAGATTTGAATTCCTGCTAAAAAACAAGTACAAATAGACTGCTCTTAAACCCCTGCGTAGAAAAGCTTTCAGGCTTATGGCACTTGGTGACAGCTACGCTTGCATTAGGCCCATTAGCCTAGCCCACCACCGTCAATATCGAGCTTCATGCCCGACACATAAGAAGCCGCATCAGAGGCTAGCCACATGACCGCTTCTGCAATCTCTTCTGGCTCCGCTGCTCGCTGCATAGGATAAGCTTGCACAAGCTGCTCTTCGGTAACATTCCAATCGCGCTGCACCCGCTCCCACATAGCCGTTCGGACACCACCGGGAGCAACGGCGTTAATCCGTACGTTCTTGCCGTACTCCTGCGCCGCCATCTTTGTCATATGAATAACTGCTGCCTTGCTCGCACCATAACCAACAATGTTGGGAAAAGCGCGATGGCCGCCGATACTGGCATTGTTGATAATAGAGCCTTTGGCCTCGACTAAGTGAGGCAGTTCATACTTCATGCTGACGAAGACAGCGCGAGCATTAGTACTCATCAGATCGTCAAACTCTTCGATGCTGGTGTCTGCAATCGTAGCGGGCGGATAGTCGATACCTGCATTGTTGAAGGCAATATCGATACGGCCATACTTGCTAACGCAGCCGTCTACAAACGCCTTCACCTGTTCGGCCTGACGCACATCCGTCTGCATATAGGTTGCCTCACCGCCCATCGTGCGAATGTCTTGTTCGACCTGAGCACCTAAGTTGGCACGGCGACCGCAGAAGAAAACGCTAGCCCCTTCTTTGGCAAAGGCTTTGGCTGTTGTTTCTCCGATTCCAGACGTTGCACCCGTAATGAGAACAACTTTATCTGCGAAGGCACCGGTTGCATCTGAATCACTAGGCTGAGCTTGAGCAACCGCAGGCGTAGGCTCCTGATTAGTAGCGGCTTCGCCGGTTGCTGCTTTGGCAATACCCTGAGCAAAAAGTGCCGTTGCGAGTCCGGCTGCGCCACTGGCGATAATGTTACGACGAGAGAAAGGCATAGTGAGAGGCTCCAGCGGTGAAGGGAATAGGATGTTGAGAGGAAATACTGTTCTGGTTCCTCTCTTTCAACAGTAATTGGGCAGCAACAATTTAGAGTGCTTCATTCAGATGGTTGGTGACCAGCGCAATCGACTTATCCATTGCCTCAGTTTGGTCATAAAAATCAAACTGCTGGTAGTCATTCATCCAGACTATTTGCTTTTGCTCGGTTGGAATTTCGCTAAAGAACTGACGCGCGCCGTCTGGAATAGCAGCGTTCTCGCTATGTATAAACAGCGTTGGCACTTCAACCTGATTAGCTTTCTCCATCGGATTAAAGGTGAGCCACTCTGCCCAAGTAGCCACTGCAAAGCGATTGTCCCACTCAGGAATCGCACCACGCTCTGGGTTTTGATAGTAGTCAATATCGCCATACATTGCTGCTGACTCATCCGTAGAACTAGTCGCCGGTATGTAGTCAGCCACGCCGGTTTTGAGCGAACTTATCAGCAGCTGCGAACCCCGGTAGCGATCATCTGAGCAACGTTCTCTTCACCACCATAGATAGTGTTGACGATTTCTGGACTATGAAGCCAAGGGCAACCGTTACCAAAGCACCTAGTCGCTCGTCTTCAGCTGCAACGGTGGTCATGTAGCCTGCCCCGGCGCAGATACCGAGCCCAGCGATGCGACTACTATCGACAGCATCGACTGTCTCTAGGAAAGTAATGGCGTTCTTGATATCCTCGATTTTGGCCGTGGGTGACTCAAATACTCTTAGGTCGCCGCCACTTTCACCAAAGGAACGAGAGTCGAAGGCGAGTGCGGCAAAGCCCTGTTCGGCTAGCTTCTCTGCATAGCCGCCTGCCATCTGCTCTTTCACAGCCGTCCAAGAGCCAGAGACAATGACCGTTGCTAGCTTGTCGCCAGGCTGATAGTTGGCTGGAAGGTAGAGATTGCCCACTAGCTCAGTACCTTCGCTCTGAAAGGTGACGCGGTTGATGCCCGCTTGGTATGGAGTCCCGTAGGCAACCTCTGTGTTATCAATCATTGGCTTTGTGCTGATAGCAGTATTAGTGAGCTGAGCGTTAGCGATGTTTCCCAGTAGAGCGATCGCAGCTAGAGAAGTGAAGATAGCAGTGCGTTTCATGATGAATGTTCTCCAAAGGTAGTAGTGGCCTTAAGCAGCAGTGAAGTCCGCTGTCGTTTGCCTGTTGAATACACTTTATAAAATCCGCGCAGCCTATGCCCACCTGAAGCTTGCGGCAAACTATCAGATTCTTGCTCGACTGCCTTTGAACAGCAGTGGCGTAGATTTTTTGATGGTTTTGGGCCTCTATCTATCGACTAAATAGAAAATCCCATGACCAGCGATTAAAAAGTCGCCGCTACAATAAGCCCATAGCGTTAACAAATAATCAGGCCGTACTATGCCTTCGCAACCTAGCTCACCGCAGTCCATTATCATCGCGAAAGAATGGGATGGCTTACGGTTTGAGTACGGTCAACTGCGCGAGGTTGGAGAGTTTGACTTTACGATGCCGCAACAGGCGATCAGCGTTGCCTTTGCCCCGCATGAAGAAGTCACCTGGTCCGTTGATGGTGGCTCTCGTCAGACAACAGCGCTACCAGCGGGCAGCGTTTTTCTGTATGGCGATCGCACTTTCACCTGGCATCAGCGTCAAAAAGAAAGCGAATATGTCAATTTTATGTTCGATGACGCTTGGCTTCAGCAGATGGCCGCTGACAACCAAATTGACCTGAAGGCAACGCAGACGGGCACCCTTGCCTTCGATACTCGCCTCATCTTCTCAGACCCGACTATTCTCCACGTTGCCCAGATCCTTAGAAATGAAGCAAAAGCCGATGGTGTAGCTAGCAAGATGCTGGTTGAGTCTCTGCGTAATGTGCTAGCGGTTCATCTACTGCGAAACTACACCGATACTCGAGTATCTCAGCCCAAATCGAATCAGCATCTCAGAATGCGCTCGATGTCTTTCAAGTGAAACAGGTGAAAGACTACATAGAAGAGAATTTGGCAGAGGAATTAGCGATCTCACATCTCGCTGCGCTCATTCCGATGAGCCAGTATCACTTTGCTCGTGCCTTCAAAGCGACGCTTGGCCAAACGCCACATAAGTACGTTGTTCACAGGCGGATTGAACGGGCAAAAGTACTGCTATCAGCGACTCAGCTACCTATTCTTGAGATTTCTCTCCAAACGGGTTTCTCAAACCCAAGTCATTTCACGTCACAGTTTCGCCGGTACGTTGGCTCAACCCCGAGAAAGTATCGCCATGCTGCTTATTAGGATTACTCAGTTTCGTCGAAACCGCTGCTATTCGGTGATTTCGACTCTTCGTGATTGTGTCAAAAACGGTCGGATACTGTTGGCCAATCGAGCAAATCCATAGAGCGGTAGTGTAACAGGGAATCTACTTCTAGCTGGAGAAGACAAGCGATGTGCATGTATCGACTGTCTATCAGAGCGGTTCCTAAGCAGATGGCGCTAGTTGCCAGAGCCGCCTTTCCCAAAGGCAACCCCTATCTGACATTGCGCGACGAACTGGGTAGTGTGTTCGAGGACAGTGACTTCGAGGAGCTGTTCGCGACAGTTGGCCAACAGTATCCAACCGTTTTTGACACTATCGGGCAGAACGGCAAAAAGTAGCTTTTAAGGGCGTTTTTGTGTGTCAAAAGCTGTGCCGTAATCGCCGTAATCAAAGTGTCAAAAGTGAAGACGCTTTACCGGTTATGACACTACTCTTCCCCCTATGACTACCCGTTAGGGTACTGACTCAACACAGACTCTCTATTTATTGTGAATACAAATCAAGTTTTCTTGTTGGGGTGCTGCAAGCGTCGCTTCCGTTCCCTTACTGCATAGTTTTCAATCTTGAATCCTATAGGAGTTACGCATTGACAGCACGACGAAACTATGGTCAGGCAAAAGTAGCTTCTGTTACGTTTTCTAGAATAAACTGTCGAATGACGGGGACAAAGAGCTGCCTCGATATCTCGTAGCAGTTATTGATGAGTCCATTAATACAAAA
>JAAUPS010000039.1 GCA_012033015.1 Phormidesmis sp. RL_2_1 | reverse complement strand
GAGCCCATCTGGGCCATTGGCACTGGTGAGACCTGTGCTAGCGACGAGGCCAATCGCGTCATTGGACTAATTCGTGCACAACTGAGTAATCAGAACGTCTCTATTCAATATGGCGGCTCGGTCAAGCCTGACAATATCGATGAAATTATGGCCCAAAGTGAAATTGATGGCGCGCTAGTCGGCGGTGCGAGCCTAGAAGCAAATAACTTCGCTCAACTTGCAAACTATCAGTCTTAGCATCGGCTCTTATTACTTTTAATTTTTGCTCTGTGGTATAGCCTTTGTCGAGTGAGTGAGGACAATAGTAATCGCTGAAAGCCTTGACTAGCAGCAGCTAACTCAACAAGACAGCGGTGAGACCCTGCGTCGTCGTACGGCGCTTTGGCCGCAATTTGATCGCTCATTTGACGGCCAATTATGACTCAGTTGTCGGTGTCATTGCTGGCTGAGAGCCATGTGTAGAGTGGCCATCCTGACTAACTGTGCTGTAGTGAGCATGCACATAGGTACGATTACGGCCTTGCTGTTTGGCATGATAAAGTGCCAAATCTGATGCCTGCACAAGCATTTGAGCGGTGGTGTCATGACCTGGCACGACAGTCGAGACGCCCATCGTCACGGTCACATAGGCTTCTTGATTGTCAGGGGCATGGGTGATTTTAAGATCGCGAATGCTTTCGTGAATCTTTTGGGCAATGCGCCAGGCACCGTGGGTATCGGTATTCGGTAAGATGATGGCAAATTCTTCGCCGCCATAACGAGCGACCAAATCAGCCGGACGTTGAGGTGCATTGAGCAACGCTTTGGCAACATGGATCAAACAGCGATCGCCTGCCGGATGCCCAAAGGTATCGTTATAGCGCTTAAAGTGGTCTAAATCACACAAAATTAGCGATAGGGGCTGCTGATCTCTGGCTAAACGCTGCCATTCATCAGCCAAATGCTCATCAAAGCGACGACGATTCGCCAAGCCAGTCAAACCATCGGAGAGCGCTAGCTTTTGCAATTTGTGATTGGCAATGACCAGCGCTTGATGTTGCTGAGCCTGCTCCAGCGCAAACGATAGCTCATGCGCAATGCTTTGAGCTGAGGCTATTGCCTCAGCAGTCCAGGTTTGTGATTCAGATAAAGCAAGAGCCATTACCCCCCAATGACTATCGCCTGCATTTACCTGAGCATGGATGAGGTGACTAGGGTTGGATGAGTGATTGGGTGAGTGATTGGATGAGTGGGTCGATGAGTGGGCCGATAGGTGCGCAGTTGACCGCTTTTGAAGCACTGGGATGAGCAGCCAATTGCCTGGCCAATGGGCAAGCCATTGCCTAATTTCAGTCATCAAACTTGGCGACACCCGATGCTGATCAGGGGCCAAACCTAATTCATGGGTGAGGCTCTCTACGCAAAAATGCAGTGGTCGGCCTTGGAGAAGCTGTCTCATGAGAGCCGGAAACTCTATTTGGGAAATCGAAACGGGCTGCTGCCAAGCTAAGGCTTGATTCTGACAGTACTGCACAACTCGCTGTAAGCGACTAGAGCCATTCACAGCAGGGTTGCTTGGATAGTGGTTATCTAGGGCATCCATCCCATGATGGGCTAGTACACTGACTGATGCGGCACTATCCACATAGCGTAATAGGCTGACTTGACGGGCCTGAAACAAAGCCGCTGTTTCCATCACAGCAACGCCTAAAATCGTCGAACCATTGAGAGAACTACGCAGCCTACGTTCTACTTGACGCAACTGTTCCTGCTGTCGGATATAGTTTTGCAGTTGTTGAATGCGAGGAGCCGTCGCACGCAGTGGTATACCAGGCTGATTAAAGAGATTCATATGACTATCAGCCGCAGAATGAGCACCCTGCAAAATGTCATATCCCTGCGTGATAGACCTGTTATCACCAAAATCGTGAGTCTCAACATCTTGGTTAGCAGACCTATCAGGCGGATCTGAATGATCTGAGTGCTCTGAGTGCTCTGAATCGTCTTCACACAAAGGATGACAGTCGGTTACAGAATGTTCCACGGAACGTTCCGAAGGCACATTAGAAACCGAGGGCTCTGGATCTGATTTAGGCTGGTCAATGAATGAGCCAGCCGTTGAGGCATACGCATAAACGCAAATGTCAGGAATGGCCATTGAGTTGCTGGTTAAGTTGGCGGCTGAACTGGCATCTCTTTCATCTACTTCGTCCACCTTACCTTCTGTCGCTTCTGGGCTGCCAGCAGACCTTTCACCAGAACTATCTTCATAGTCTTCATAGTTGTGGTGTTGGGAAGATAAAGAAATATTACTGGGATACTCAAGCATTTTGTACTCTCCGCTCACGCAGGAAAGAGGCGCTGTGAAAATGAACGCATAAATTCGGAAAATCTTTATATGCGCTGCATTTTGAGAGCAAACCCTTCAATAAGAGAAACTAAATTAGGTAGATACTCAGGAGTCTAGCTATAGTAACTTGCTCCGTATCTGGATAGATCCGTGTATACCCTGACACCTTTATAGGAATCACTGTATCAAAGTATAAAGCCTGTGCAGGTATAATTTATCACTTGTTTCTCGCAAGCATGGGAGGCAACAAGCGCAGGATTTTTCTATCCACTCACAATTCTAAAGTTTTGATAAATCCCCATGTCTTTCAGGAACTTAATCTTAATCTTAATCTTTTCAGGAGCTGTATGCCTTTCATGATAACGAGCACCTTGCTGAAGATATGACGCCCGCTGGTAGTACATATACCTTAAAATCCAAGAGGAGCAAGCGGTAGCGAGCCCGACAACTAGCAAGCCCGACAACTAGCGAGCCCGACAACTAGCAAGCCCGACAACTATAGCGTCAAGAAATGTTCTAAGGCTGTCACCATGTTAGGTGGCCAATGTCTGACGTTTTTGACCCAATCTAGGTTTTTGTATCGACTATCTAGACCTACCACTGCTACCCAATTGCTTTCTGCTTCTCCGCTTTTACCTTGCGCCCATAATGCTGCCGTTAGGGCTGCGCGCATATCGACAAAGTTTGGGTATTTACGCACCAGGCTTTTCATAATCTGGATAGATTGCTGAATGTCTCCGCGCTGATATAGAGCTAGGGCATAGTTGCCATAGGCTAGAGAAAAACTGGGCTGAAGTGTAATAGCGGCTTGGTAGTCGGCGATCGCAAGTTCCCAATCACCTTGGCCAGCTTCGGCGTTGCCCCGATTATTGTAGGCGGCGGGATCGTCTGGGTTAAGACGTAAAACCCGATTGTAGTCGTCGATGGCACTTTCCCATTGGCCCATCGCTTCCCACAGCGCGCCACGGTTGAGATACGCATCAGGCTGATCAGGGGCCAAGGCAATTGCCTGGGTGTAGTCTTCTAGCGCGCCAGTGAGGTTGTTTTGGCGGATGCGAACGTTGCCTCGGTTGCTCCATACGGCAGCTTCGGTGGGGAGTTGTTCAATTAAAGCTGTCCACTGAATTTCGGCCAGATCAAACTGGCCTGATTGGGTTGCTTCAAATGCAGTTTTGCGCAGTTTACGAATCGTTTCGATGTCCTGGCGATTCAGTGGGGCTAAGGGTGGGGTGCGTTCGGCGATCGCACCCCTTTCTCCTATTGCCATCGCGTTGGCTGGGCTGACATTGTCATAGGGCAGTCCGGCCCAACGCCAGCCCTATGGATAAGGTGATAGCCAAAGTGATAGCAGCCCATTGCCTCAAAGCCTTCATGCTTGTGTCTCTGTAGGATTACTCATCAGATTGAACAGGGGTGTACCGGGGTTCAAAAACCGATTAGAGAGCGATTCGTAGCCTAAATGACGGCAGGCCGCCGGGGTCACCACTCGCCCCCTAGGGGTGCGCTGCAAGTAACCTATTTGCAACAGGTATGGCTCATACACTTCCTCTATCGTCTGCGCATCTTCTCCGGTAGAAGCGGCCATCGTATCGAGCCCCACAGGGCCGCCGTTAAAATTTTCGATCATCAGTGTCAGCAGCCGTCGATCTGTCCAATCTAGGCCGCAGGGATCGACGTTGAAAAGTTCTAATGCTTCGGCAGCCCGTGCTTGGGTAATGGCACCAAGCTTTTTGACCTGCACGTAATCACGTACACGCTTGAGCAAGCGATTGGCAATCCGCGGTGTCCCCCTAGCGCGACGGGCAATTTCTTCTGCGCCATCTAGCGCCACTGTTGTTTTGAGGATCTCAGCCGTGCGCATCACAATTTGGGTCAGTTCGTCAATTTCATAAAACCGTAGGCGCTGTACTAGGCCAAAGCGATCGCGCAACGGTGATGCCAAGGCGCCCACCCGCGTTGTCGCTCCGACCAAGGTAAAGGGCTGCAGAGGAATGCTCCGCGTCCGCGCACTTTGCCCTTTGCCAATGGTGATATCGAGGCGAGCATCTTCCATAGCCGGATACAAAATTTCCTCGGTCACCCGAGAGAGACGATGAATTTCATCGATAAACAGCACATCACCTGCTTTTAGGTTAACTAAAAGACCAGCAATGTCACGGGGTCGCTCCAATGCTGGGGCTGTGGTAATTTTGCACGCTACCTCCATCTCCTGTGCCAAAATCAGGGCCATGGTGGTTTTTCCAGTCCTGGGGGGCCATAGAGCAGCAGATGATCCAAAGGTTCTTGGCGAGATTTGGCCGCTTGAATCGCGATCAGCAAAACTTCTTTCAAGGCTTTTTGACCAATGTAGTCACCGATGGCTGATGGCCTTAGCCCTTCTTCATTGCGAGAGAGTTCTGCGGGCTTAGCTTCTGCCTGCAGCAAGCTACTTTTGCCAGCAGGTTGCTCAGGTTGCTCAGGTTGCTCAGTCGGTGGCAGCGGCGCTGAGGTCACCGATTCACCGCTAGGCGATCGCCGAGACGGTTTTGGCTCAGCACCGTCGTCGGCAGCAGATTGCTTAGAAGAGATAATCGCCATGGTGAACTGCTCAAACGCCTGTCATACAAATGTACTGTATTCCCTAGGGGTTCGGCACAACCCCAGCGGAACGAAACACATCAGACACGCTCGGATAGTGATCGGGCAAACCAAATTTAGAAGGCGTGACCGGATTTTCATAGGTAAAGTGGCGGTAATCCATGCAAAATCTATCCCAATCCGCCATCTGAATATTGAAGATTTTGATGATGGCTTTAGCGAGCCCCATCGAAAGAGGAATGCGGAAATACTGGCGTTTACCCAAATAAGCGCTGATTTCTGCGACTACTTCGTCCGCAGTTTTAGCCGGGTTGCCAATCACGATTTCTCTGACATCATGAGGGCCGGGAGGGTGATCGACTAAATGGCGCACAACTTCGGCAATGTCTTTGGCATGGATATAGTGCAAACTACCATCCGCGCTGAGGAAGCGGATAATCCCGATATATTTGGCCACTTCGCTGAGTCCGCCAGAAATATGCGAGTAGGGCTTAGTGTCACTGCCGCCGAAGACGAGGGTGGGGAAAACGGTCGTGATTTTTGGGAAAATGGCTAGCTCACTCAGCTTTTCGTGGCAAATGTACTTGGTGCGCACATAGTCGGTACCAATGTCACCTGCTGCCTTAAGCGGCGTGTTGTCTCGGTCTAAAATACTGGCTGTAGAAAAGTAAATCACCTGCTGGCAGCGCTCAACATTGAGCAAAGACATGGTTTCTAGGGTCTTTTCTACATTGATTTCATAGCTTTCTTGAGGATCGCCCCATGATGTTGCTACTAAAATGGCCGTATCTATGGTCTTGAGTACGTCAGCAAACTGATTAATCTGACGCATATCGCCAGTGAGCACGGTGATGCCTGGGCGCTGATCAACGGGCACCTTAAGTTTGGCAGGGTTACGCATCATCAAAAACAGCTCGTGCTCCGTGTTTTCGATGAGGGTTTCGACGAGGTAGTGACCAATGCAGCCACTCGCGCCCGTGATAAAAATACGCATGGCTACATCTCTACGCTACATCTCTACGCTAGGTCTCTAGGCTACATCTCTACGCTAGATCTTCTCTACACTGCAGCGCCGATCAGCTCGTTGACCTGTTTACCGACTTCAAAGAAGTACGCGCCGTTTTCTTCGGGGGTACCCGGTAAAATGCCGTGGCCGAGGTTGAGGATATGCCCTTTGCTACCTGCTTTTTTAACGGTGTCATGATGCGATCGCGAATCACCGCTTTAGATCCGAACAGCACACCAGGGTCAACATTTCCCTGCACTTTCATACTAGGCCCTAAGCGCCGACGGGCATCTGCCATATCGACTGACCAGTCCACACTGATGATATCCACGCCTGATTCGCCCATAATCTCCAACAGGCCAGCACTGCCACTCACCAGCAAAATCAACGGCGTATCGGGATGGGTTTGCTTCACTTGGCGAACAATTTGCTGCTGATAGGGCAAGGCAAATGTACGGTAATCTTGGGGGCTCAGCTGGCCCGCCCAAGAGTCAAAGAGCTGCACAACTTGAGCCCCACAGTCAATTTGGTGGCGAACATAAATAGCGATGTTATCAGCAATTTTGCTCAGCAGGCTATGTAACATAGCGGGCTGGGAAAAAGCCATGTTTTTGATAATGGCATAGGTTTTAGACCCCTTACCTTCAACGATGTAAGCGGCCAATGTCCAAGGGGCACCGACGAAACCCAAAACGGTGGACTGGTTGCCCACTTCGGCGCGCAGTGCACCCAGAATTTGGCGAATGTAAGGCATTGACTCATCAGGATTCAGCGTACTCAAAGCATCAATTTGAGCCTGCGTGCGAATCGGAGCATCGATCATCGGGCCTTTGCCTTCGGCGATGTCCATCGCCACGCCCATACCGGGCAGCGGCGTGACAATATCAGAAAACAGAATCACACCGTCGGGTTGAAAGGCCCGCCATGGCTGAAGAGAGACTTCGATGGCGACCTCGGGTATTTCAGAGCGATCGCGAAAAGAAGGATACTTCTCTCTGAGATCTCGGTAGGCTTTCATGTAGCGACCTGCCTGCCGCATCATCCAAACAGGAGGGCGCTCTACAGCTTGTCCCTGAGCAGCGCGCAACAACAGAGGCGTTTGGTTAGATCCGGTCATGAGAGAAAGCTCTTAGATGTCTGTTTTATTTCCATTCGCTAGCTTATCATTCGCTGAAGTCTGTAAAGTAAAGTCTGTAAAGTACATAGACCACTGTTGACTGACCTGTCATGACAGAACTAAGGCCGGATCGAGATTTTATCGAAATTGTGAACTTTTTTGAAAAGCTGGCAGGACGATGGTTTTCCCAACGCACCACCCATGCGCTCTCGACGCAACAATCCAAAGCAGGCAAGTCTGACTTGGAAGTCACGTTTTTAGCGCCCGATACTGACGCCGTTCAGCAGCTCTGGCAAACCCATCTTGCCGTTCAACCCAACGCCACGCCGCTCTGCGGCTTGCAGATTCAGCAAAGCAGCACCATCGAAGGCGACAGTCAGCCGCAAGTGCTCACGACGACCCTGCTCGTGCCCCTGACCCCCCATCTCCAAGCTGGCGAGAGTTATACAGGGGCACTTCTACGCAGTGGGGCTGACTATCCCAGCACTTACACCCTCGCAGCGGAGTGTTAAGCACGATTAACCAAGACAAAGAGGCCCATTGCGAAGAGCGCCTGTGGTTTATCAATGACAACTTACGGATGCGCACCAGCATGACTGAACTGGCTAGCGGCCTACGAGTTGCCTCATTTTGTTCAGAGATTCGGCTGGGCGCCAAGAAGCCTCCCCAAGCGGCCTAGGGCGACGATGTCAAAGCCTTTTGCTTGGCTAACCGTAAGGTTTGAGCTGAAAATGGCAGCGCTGGCTTAAACGGCTGAATAGCCCGCGCCGACACCTGCAGTACACCGTTAAACTGACGCTGTGTTGCCAGTATTTCATCAGCGTTAGGCATGGCATAAGTTGGAAAATCACGCCAAGAGCGATTGTCAGGCGTGTCCGTAGCGGCACCATCATCAGTGACTGCGCTACGGATGGGGTTGCCATTGGCAGATGCCTTATCTACAGCAGGTGCACTATCTAAAGCTAAAGCAGAGGCACTATCTCCAGACGAGGGCAGCGGCTCTTGCGGCGCTGTTGAAGATGGCGTAAGCGCTGAGATGGTAGGCAGTGCGGCCAGATCAAACGAAACGGCTGCCATGGGAGGATGCTTGAGTTTTTTGATAGATCTAGAGGCCACAGTACGGCTGCGCTTCTGAACATGGGGCAAAGCCGCAGCAGATATGGACGATCTTTTCAGCTCAGCGTTTTTTTGAGGGTCGCTTTCAAAATCACGGCAAACGGCTGCTTCAAATTCGTGGCTAGCATGGCGAATAGGCTGACCTCGGCGATGCCAGAGTTCTAGTATTTGTCTGACAGATACCGACTTGTAGCGGCCCTGATATAGCGCTTCGATCACCGCCTCGCGAATCCAACTCGGCGGGTAAAACTCTAGCCACAAAGACACCCACTGGCGAGCATCGTGGTGGCCTACTTCAAAGTGATAGCCTTCAAGCAGCACAGCCGCTTGCTGCGCTTCTACTGAAGTCGAAAATGTGGCTGAAGTCATAAGTCGCCGCGCCTCGTCTTGCTTTCAAGGTATTTGATGGGCGTTTCCCGGTAATCCTAAATGGAGCAAAAGCAACATATCACATGCAGGTTTAGCCCTAAGTTTAATTAATTTTAACTTCAGAGTAGCCTATGTTTGGTGCAAAGGTACTTGAGGCGTGCTTTTGGGGTGACCAACGGATGCATTACCAGGGCTCAATCACACCACCGCGCACCTGACGTGTGCGCGGCGTATCGAAAGGGTCAGTATCGCCGAGCCAGCTAAAGTTACTTAACCGAAAGCCAATGGAAGCAGCGCTTTGGGTGGCATCGTAGCGGAGTAAAATGCCGTAGGTGCGGCGGCTATACTCTAGGGTATAAACGCTGCTGATATTGCGATTTTGATCCAAGCTATAGGCTGACTGAAAGCCTAGGAGAAATGGGCCGTAAATCTGCTGGGTTAGGCCATAGTAGAGGATATTGCGATCTACTTCGCGATCAAACAAAAAGGGGGGAATCGGCACCACCAATAAAGGACTGGGAGTAGCCTAAGTTGAAACGGGTGTAGTCGCCAAAGTTACGGGAAAAATGCCCCAATTGTCCATTGATGCTGATGTCGGCAATCAGACTGTTTTGGGCGTCGCGGCTAGAGTAGTATGTGCTGGTCATTCTCAAACCGGTGGACAGATCCAAAAAGGGCACTACAGGTGAAGGGGTAAAGCGTAAGCCTTCGTCTTGATTGGCCACTTTGGGTTCGCCGCGCCATAGGTTAATCACTTGACGCAAAGCGGCGCTTACTTGGTATCGTCCGAGGGTAATACGGCCTGTGTTGGAGCCGCTGGCGAGCAGTAAATCGGTGCGATCGCTGGTGGCATTAATGAGCTGAGCACTGGCCTGATAGTTTAACGATAATCCGTGGGGATTCAGCGCAATCACAGGCGATAGCAGTACAGCGCCTAGGCTTGACTGCACATCTTGAAAACCGAGTGAGCCATTAAATAAGCGATCGCGATAACTGTACTGAAGTTGTAACAGATGATTGCCAAGGCGCTGTTCTAGGCGAACGTTAGTGCGTAGATTTTCAGTCACTCTAGTCAGGTTCAAGCTGGTGAGACCGGCGCGGCCTCTCAAGGCCGTGCGCGGCGTCAACTGTACGTCCAAATCTGCGGCTAGGCCAAAGTTGCTAGGACTAAAAATAGAACCGTTTTCACCACTGAACGCCCTAGCTACGGAAAATTGTGGCGTGAGCGCAAACTGCACCCGTTCTGTTTTAACCAGAGGAATTTTGCGCCCAATGAAAAAGCCGCCGCGATCGCGGCCATCGACCCCAACTGCTACCGGAACGGGGCTCAGCTCCTCCGGATCTACCCGGCCTCGACGCAGCAACAGGCGCGATCGCAGCAGCGGTATCGCCAGCCCCTGATCAAATACCAAACGAGGCCGCTTAAACAACAACTCATCTTGGGTCGGCGAAAGATTACGCAGCACCAAACTATCAGTGCGAAACTCTAGCTCTGGGGGAGAAAAAGGATCATTGGTAATCCGAACACCTTCTGCGCGCCAACCTTCTACATCAAAAAGCAGTTCATCGGTTTCAAAACGCAACTGTCGCAACTCACCGTCCGTACCACCTGTTAAGGTCGTCTCAGGGCTAGTCGTAATTTGAACACTGCCATCACTCGTGACCGCCAACGGCTCATTAGGACTGAGAATAGGATTCAGCGGAGCGTACGCTCGCCGAGTTGTAGAGGATGCACCCTCTAGCGGCGAGCTAAAGTCTGATTCAACCTCCGGCAGGTATAGGGTGCCTTGGGCATTACGAATAACCCCTGACTGTTGAATAAAATTGTATTCAGCGCGACTCCCCCGAACAATTTGTGCCCCTCGCGTTAGCAGCACATTACCGGTAGCCAGCGCATAGCGATTGATTAAGTTCACCCATAGTTGATTGGCCTCAATCACAGCATCATTGAGAATCAAAACAACGTTGCCACGTGCAGTCACAATTTGCGTTTGCGGGTCATACGATTGGTAGTCAGCCGTCAGTCTGAGCTGAGAGGCCAGCGCTTCCGGTGTCATTTCCTCTTCTGATTCCATCTCAATGCCAGCAGGCATATCTCTCGCTGGCACGGCTTGTCCCGGCATCTCTTCCGCTGGCGTCTCTTCTGCTGGCGTCTCTTCCGCTGGCGTCTCTTCCGCTGCTGGAACGTCTACCGCTGGGACGTCTAATGCTGGAACGTCTACTGGCACTTCTGCTTCTGGCGCTGCTTGTCCCGGCGTCTCTTCGCTGGCAGATCTTCCGCTGGCAGATCTTCCTGAGATTCTGTCGTATCTTCAGGCGACGGGTTAATGCTGGGGAGTCTATCTTCAGGGACTTGGCTGAGTAAAGCGTGGTGACGACTGGCTGATGGCACCTCTTGGATGGTCACCTCTTGGATGGGCACACCTGCAGCCAGCCCTTGAGCAAGCGGACTGCCTACCCACAAATTGCCTAAAAGCTCGCTAGGGCTCAGCACTGGCGAGGAGGCGCTATCAACAGATGAAGCCTGGGTTGACAGAATCGGCTGAAAAGGCGGCTGCGAAACCGTCTGCGAAACTATCCAAGGAGCCACTTCAACAATAGGAGGCTCAGGGGGTAACTCGAAGTGAACCATCCGCTACTGAATTGCCTCCTACCCAACTATCCTCTAGACAAAAAGACAGCCCGACAAGCGGGCTGACTTTCACAATATTCTCTATCTTCAGAAACGATTCTCGATCTTCAGAAACGATTCTCGATCTTCAGAAACGATTCTCGATCTTCAGAAACGATTCTCGATCTTCAGAAACTGCATCCCTAGAAAAATGCGGACAACAAACCCTGGCATACTCTGGATTATACAAACGAGAGTATATAAACGAGCTGGCTTAATCAACGAGCCGAACTTGGCTGTTAGCGGCCAGCTTGATCGTTTACACCTGAAAGCTCATGCCCAAGCTCATGCGTCGTTGATTTCCACTAGATGCCATACCAATGGCGTGAGGACCAATGGCGTGAGTTAATCAATATCGCCACCACCAGGGTTGCGAGCAGGATCTCCACTGAGAAAGCCAAAAATAAAGAGAGCCACGAAGAAGGAGATAGTGATGTAAACAACGATCTTGAGCGTTATCATTTCTTATATTTCCAAACGCAATTGAAGAGATTAAGCAATCATATCGCACTGCCTTGCTGTCCTGTTAAATAATTGTGATCTCACATGTGATCTCGCGTGTGTTCTCGCGTCGGGCACACCGGCTCAGGAACGGTCAATGGGGCAAACAAGGGGGCAAACCGCAAGGCTTTTGATCAGGGCTCGCTTGCCCCTTGGATAGCATAAAGTTTTGTAACAAAGTCGCTCAGAATAACGGCTCTCGGTCAGGGCTGAGCCAGCATAATTTCCTCAGGTCTGCTCAATCCACGGCACGAAATACGCATTTTGCCACTAAGATGTGGGGCAGTTCGTTGTCCCAGAGATTGTCAGAACTCTCGACTGGTGGCACAGCGCGAATTTCACCAATGCCTAAAAAGTCGCCTGTAGAGTCATCCATGATGCGCAATGAGGTGCCCAATGGTTCGTACTGTGGGATCAGGCCGCTGATGCCAGGTTCTGCCAGTGATAGTTTTTGGCCCATGCACCAGCGATGGGCTAATGAGGGTGAAAGGGTGAGTGCCGCTAAATGCTGCACCGCTTTTAGCGCTGAGCTAGGGACAAACCTAGCCGATGCGATCGCCTCCTCTAGATCTGCTAGCGTCATGCTGCTAGCGATATCAAAGCCACTGCTGTGGGTGCGCGATAGCTGAGCCAAGGTTGCACCTGTACCCACCATCTGGCCCAAATCACGGGCTAATGAACGAATATAAGTACCCGGCCCACAGTCAATCATCAAGGTGAGTTCAGGCTGCTCGCCAGCTTGCCAGCCCTGGCCAGTCAACTGGTGAATCATCACCTGGCGTGGCGGAATCTCCACAGTTTTACCCTGGCGAGCCAAATGGTATAGCCGCTTGCCTTGGACTTGCACCGCACTGTACATCGGCGGGACTTGACTGAGACAACCTAAGAACTGAGGCAGATGTGCTTCCACAGCCTCGCGCTGCAAATGGGTAGCGACCTGCTCAGTTAATACCTCACCGGCCAAATCATCAGTCGTGGTGGTCAGGCCAAACCGAATGACAGCGCAATAAACCTTGCGCTCAGGTAAATACTGGATCAAACGTGTCGCTCGACCCATGGCGAGGGGCAAGACACCCGTGGCCAAGGGATCTAACGTGCCACCATGGCCGATTTTTTTCATGTTGAGCAATCTGCGAACACGAGCTACACAGTCGTGGGACGTCCAGTGCAGTGGCTTGTTCAAATTAATAAAGCCGTTGAAATGGCTACTCATTCTGAATTGTTGAGGGGATTTCGAGGGTCTTCTGAATCGATTGAGCCACCTGTTCGACCATGACTACGGTTTGAAGCTGGGCAGCGAACTGCTCGGGGGTCAGGCTAGTAATCAGACTAAGGGCATTTGCGGTTGACTCAGCCGAGTGGTAAAGGCGCTACTGAGAATGGGGCGATAGCGGCTGTCGCCCTTGAGGTAAATGTTCAGAAACGCCAAGCTCATCACCTGGGTATAGTACTGGGCAACGTCAGGGGAAGGGCCAATGATCTCAACCGGTAGCCCAAACGTTTCGCTACCCGTCACGCCAATTGTAGAAAAATGGGTACCGCCCTCCATGATCAGCAAGTAGCGATTTTCTTCGGGGGTAGCGATCGAGCCATCCGGAAAGGTAACTCTGGTGCCTTGGCCTTGACTGAGCCAGGTAAAAGGGAGAATTTGCTCCGGCAAGGCTGGCGCGATCGTATCGGCACTGCCTGCCATTAGCAGCACGGGTACGTCGATTTGGGCCATGCTCTGAGAGCCAAAAATAACGCTGGTCACAGGATTAATGGCAATCACCGCTTTAATCCGGGGATCTTTGAACGGTTGGCTGGTCTGTGCGGGGGGCAAGGCAATGGCCTGACACTGCAGCAATAAGGAAATATTGACGCTAAAACTGGGCGGACAGGTTTGCTGGAGCGAGGTACTGTTGATCGAAGCCCCAGCTAGCGCCAGGGCTGTATAGCCGCCAAAGGATTGGCCGATCACAGCGACATTGTTAAAGTTAATGCCTGCGAGCTTGTCATCACTCAGGGCTCTATTTTCCAAATCATTGAGTACTTGCGAGATCAACACAGGTCGCTGGATGAACTCTTCGTCAGGGATTTGGCTGGCTCGACCAGCGACAAAGGCGTTGAGCTGCTCAGCGCTACTGCCAGGATGTTCGACCGTAATGGCGACGAAGCCCCGTCTGGCCAAAAAATCGGCAAGATAAGCATAGGACTTGCGATCGCTCCCTAACCCGTGGGAAATCACAACCACCGGATAACCCAAAGCCCCTGGGCCCATCTCTGCACCGTCTCGATCACCCAAAAAAGCAGTTTGGGCTCTGGGCAAATAGATATCGACCGGTTTGCTGCTAGATTTTAGCCGCATCGCAAATCGTCGAGAGCGGAACTGCCCCGGACGGGTGAGCAGATCGTTCAACTCGGCTGCCGACGTACCGTCAGGAAACATTTCAATGGCAGCTTGCAAAGATATTTGCTCAACTGCGGCCAAGGCTAAGTTCGATTGATTAAAAGCATCGCGGGCTTCAGAGGCGATCGCCAAACCGGTAGGCAAATCAATCCGCAGTGTGGGGGTAGGAAAATGCCGTAAAACGTTGAGAATGGTGAGTCCTTCCACATTATCCGCCGCAGAGAGAATGGCCGCGCTGCGCAGCCCCTGTCCACCAGGCAGCCGAGCCCCTGTCCGAAAGACTTCTCCGGCTTGATTAAAGTAAAAACCGGCCTTGGGGCGTGTAGCCAAACTGGCGCCACAGTCACCACATCGAGATCAACGCGCTGAGAGAGCAGCATCCGAACTTGCGCCCTTACCTCAGGTTCAATGTACCTGAGGTAAGGGGCCAGTTCGTCGGTAACGCGACCTTCTTTGACATAGGTTTCAAGAGAGTCGATGGAGATAGATCTTTCAATGGTGGCACCCAACGAAAAGGTGATGGTTTCAGCCGCTGAGGTAGGCTTTACAAACTGGGGCAAAAGGGCTAACGCAAATGGCGCAAAGCCTAAGGCCACCCTCCGGCCAAGCCGACAGGGGAACTCAAATGAGAATTTCATCGCCATGATCAATCGGCCAACGATATGTTTGGATCATCAATGTTTGAATCATAAATGTTTGGAGCATAAGCCCTCTCAAAGATCACGCTAAGCAGATGACGCTAAGCAGATGACGCTAAGAGGGCCAAAAGTTCGGGCTCGGTAAGCTGGACGATACCTAGTTCTTCAGCTTTGGTTTGCTTAGAACCGGCATTTTCACCCACAACAACATAATCTGTTTTACGACTGACTGAACCACTGACTCGGCCGCCAGCAGCCTCAATTCGGCTTTTGACCTCGGAGCGCTTGAGTGTCGGCAGCGTTCCTGTAATCACAAAGCTCTGACCGCTAAGGGGTTGAGTGGCATGATGCTGAGCTTCTGCGGCAGCGGCCAACTGCAGACCGGCCGCCCGGAGACGCTCAATCAACTGCTGGTTAGCTGGAATTTGAAACCACTGCCTGACAGATTGGGCAATTTCAGGGCCGATACCGTACACTTGGGCGATCGCATCTGCCCCCGTTGCAGCCAGCGCATCGACTGATCGAAAACGCTGAGCTAACAGCCCAGCATTGGTACTCCCGACCAATCGAATGCCTAAGCCATAGAGGACTTTGGGCCAAGGGCGCTGCTTGGAGTCAGCAATAGCGGTGATGAGTTTGGCAGCGAGCTTTTCACCCATGCGATCTAGCGTCAACAAATCGGCTACCGTCAGGTCATATAAATCGGCCACAGATTTCACCATGCCCTGCGCTATCCACTGCTGTACCCAGCGATCGCCTAAGCCGCTAATATCCATCGCATCGCGGCTGGCCCAATGGCGCAAGGAGCCCTGCAAAATCGCCGGACAAGAACCATTGACACAGCGCGTTACCGCTTCGCCTTCGGGCTTGACGACAGGCTGATGGCAGACAGGACAGTGGGCAGGCAGTTGATAGGGTTTGGCCGCCGCTGGCCGCAAATCCTTAATGACGCGCACCACTTCAGGAATAATCTCTCCGGCCTTGCGTACAATCACGGTATCGCCCAAATGCAAATCTAACTCGGCTAGCCGATCGGCATTATGCAAGGTGGCTCTAGCAACAGTGGTACCGGCCAACTGCACCGGGCTTAGTTCCGCTACAGGAGTAATTGCGCCGGTACGGCCCACTTGAACCGTAATGTTTTCTAACCGCGTCGGCACTTCCTCTGCAGGGTATTTCAGCGCGATCGCCCAACGCGGAAACTTATGAGTAAAGCCCAGGCGATCTTGCAATTCAAAGCTATTGAGCTTGACCACCACGCCATCAGTCAGATAAGGCAAGTCATGGCGCTTTTTTCCCAAGTGGTGTAAAAGTGGGCGATCGCCTCAGCCGATTCGCACCGCTGGCGGTGAGGATTAACCCGAAAACCGAGCGCTTGCAAGCACGCTAGGGCCGACCATTGATCGCTAGGTGGGCGCAAATCTCCGGCGCCTGCGGGCAAAATCAGCGTGTAAGCGAAAAAATCAAGTCGCCTATCGGCCACAATTTGAGCATCTAATTGGCGTAGTGTCCCTGCCGCCGCATTGCGCGGATTAGCAAATAGGGCGCTTCCTTCTGCTTCACGTTTTTGATTAATCGCAGCAAACACCTCTAACGGCAAAAATGCTTCGCCGCGAACTTCTACCATGGCGGCGGCGATTGGCCCGCATCTAGATGCAGACGTAGCGGAATCGTCCGAATCGTGCGGACGTTTTGAGTAATATCTTCGCCTGTGATGCCGTCTCCACGGGTCACGCCCCGCACCAACAGGCCATTTTCATAGGTTAGCGCTAGGGCATTGCCATCAATTTTGAGTTCAGCTACCGCTGCGGCCTCGCCCACATCCGGCTCTAGGCGCTGCCAACGAGCCTGCCACTCGCGGTATTCATCCAGATCAAAAGCATTTTCTAAGCTGTATAGCGGAATATTGTGGGTCACCGAGGTGAACTGCTCGGCGGGCATAGCGCCGACTCGCTGGGTGGGGCTATCGGCACTCAGCAGTTCGGGGTATTGGCACTCTAAATCTTGCAGTTCTCGGTAGAGCCGGTCATATACCGAATCAGGCAAGTCCGGCGCATCTAGGACGTAGTAAGCGTAGCTGGCTTGTTGCAGTTGCGATCGCAATTCAGCTACTCGTTTTTTCACCTGCGGCCCAGCAGTCGTGGCGGCAGCTTGGCGACCTTCGACTGGCGGTACCGATTGTTCTTGAGCGACCATGTTAGCTCTCTCCACTCCCCTGTAGCGTATAGGCACGATAAAGGATTTGCACCCCCTACACTTCACCTACTGTGCATCCTTGACTTTGCGATCAGCCACTCAATCATACCGATGAGCTGACTCAGTAAATCAACCTAAAAGTCAACCTAAAGTCTCCGTGAATTAACTGAGCTGATCTAGTAGCCTTGGTAGCTGTTTTCATATATTGATGAATGAGCGGCACGGTATCTCTGCGCGATCGCCCTTCACGGAATTAGGCTCAATGGCATCAAATCGTACGAATTCGGATAGTTCACCTCACCCCAGCTTTAAAGCGAAGCCCACTGAAACAAACGCTACACCCCAAAAAGCGCGCATCGCCAGTATTGAAATTTTTAGAATCGTGGCAGTGATCGCTGTCGTGATAATTCACACCCGCCCTTTTGGTTTCGCCTCTGCCCCTGATATCAAACACACCCTTGCTACCGTAATTGATTTGAGCTGTCGGTTTGCAGTGCCATTTTTCTTTATCGTCTCCGGTTATTTTTTGGGTGAAAACAGTCGTGCAGGGCAGCCTACGATGTCTGTCTTCTGGCGTTCAGCCAAACGGCTCTTGAGCGTTTATGCGGCATGGTGCTTGTTTTACCTCTTGGTACCTGTGAGATATCTCTACGTACCAGATAGCGGCAATTGGCCAACCATGGTACTGAACAACCTCAGGCGCTTAGTTGAATATTATGGCTTGGATCTGCCTTTGACAGGTGCTCGGGAGTTGCTGTGGTTTTTACCTGCCTTGGTCATGGGGCTAGGCATTGTCGCTGTTTGTGTGACCCATGGCTGGCGTCAGTACTTACTCTATGGAGCCGCTGCCCTCTATGGAATTGGCCTACTAGGTGGGAGCTATAGCCTTCTATGGACAGGCAACGACGCCATGGACTTTGTGATTTCGACCCGCAATGGGCCTTTCTTCAGTACCTTATGTGTGGCTATCGGTTGGATGATTTCTAACCGACAAGCCCAAGGGAAATGGCAGGTCAGCACACCCCAGGCTGTGGCGATGATTGTCGGTGGGCTGTTACTACAAGTGTTCGAAGCGCAAGGACTGTCTGCAGCGGCGAATGTCCCGTTTAGAAGCTTTGACTATGTCATCGGCACGGTGGTCATGGGCGCGGGTGTGTTTTATTGGCGATCGCTCAACCGTACTGGGGCAAACGTTGGTTTGTTTTGCATTGGAGTCGCTACACCCTGGGCATCTATCTTATTCATCCCCTCATCATTGATATCCTCAACCCTTTATCACGGCGTTATAACAGTGCCCTTTGGGAAGTGGGCTTACCAGCCATCGTCTACTTGAGTTCTCTCGCAATGATTGCCCTGCTCGCCCGCCATCGTGCACTCAAAAGGTGGGTGATTTAATGAACAATGGCCTAGACCATAGCCCAACCATAGCGCGCAGGCTGCAATCCCAGCGGCGATCTAGTACCACACAACGGACGACACTTGATCACACTCAAATCAGCCGCCCCGTCAAAGCTATCCCTTTCAAACCTAGGATTGCCAGCATTGAAATCTTCAGGATTTTCGCCATCATCGCTGTCATTACGCTGCATAGCGGGCCTTTTGACTTTGCCAACGCGCCTGATTACAAACATACCATCGCTGTTTTAATCGACTTAAGCTGCCGCTTTGCGGTACCGTTTTTTTTCCTCACCTCTGGCTACTTTCTCGCAGAACGCACCCGTGCAGGTCAGCCACTCATGCGTGCCTTTTGGCATACCACCCAACGACTGCTCAGCGTTTACGCGATTTGGTGCCTTTTTTATATTCTCGTACCGCTACAGTATTGGCCTCAGTTCAGCAGCGAGGGTTGGCTAACTATGGTGGGGCAATACCTGCAGTTGCTTCAGTCCCACGGTCTTAACTTGCTGCTATCAGGGACACAGCAGGCTTTGTGGTTTCTACCGGCATTAGTGATCGGGCTAGGCATTACGACTGGCTTGATAGCAACCGGCAAGCACCGATACTTAATCTATACGGCAGTGGCACTGTATTGTATTGGGCTATCAGGGGGTAGCTATGGCGCGCTATTGGAAACAATAGGTGCACCCAGTGTCTCTTTTAGCAGCCGCAATGGTCCTTTTTTTAGCACCTTGTACGTGGCGTTGGGATGGTTAATTTCGACATGGAGATCTCAGCATCGCTGGCCCATCAGTACCCCCTGGGCGATCGCCCTGATCGCAGGCGGCCTCTTATTGCAGATCATCGAAGCCAAAGGTATAGCTGCAGTAGCAGCCGTTCCTTTTCAATCCTTTGACTATGCCATTGGGACGGTAGCGTTGGGCACAGGCGTTTTTTCATTGGCATTGGCTCAGCCAAACTGGGGGACAAATTGGCCCATCTTGCGCTGGAGTCGTTATACCTTGGGAATTTATCTCTTTCATCCGCTGGTAGTGACTGCCTTAGCGCCAATGAGCCAAAGGTATAACCATCCCCTTTGGGAGGTGAGCTTCCCGCTCATCATCTATTTGCTTTCGCTCGGGATTATTTCTGTTGTTGCTCGTCATCCTTTACTTAGGCGATGGGTGGTTTAAAGTGCCTGGGTCAGCCCTCCTACAATACTTAAAGATATTTGCCTAATGGGCATACTGGCCATAATCCTGGCTGTATTCTCCTGACGGGCTCCCATGCGACTTTCGACTAAATTAACCGGCTCTTTTGGGCTATTAATCTTGCTGCTCGCGCTGCTTGCAGGCATGAGCTACGGGATTAATCAGCAGGCCAGCCAAGCATTTTTAGCCCGTGTTAGTCAGCCCACTTTAGGCTATCTAGCCCAGCAATATGCCTTTGAAAACTCAATGATTAGGCTAGAAATGCTGGGCTTTGGCGCAGCCATTGCGCTGCTGATAGCCCAGTTTTACTTTTTTCTCAGACCGATGATGCAGTCGATACAACGTCTGCAGGTTGAGGCCGAAGGTATGAGCAAAAGCCATCTGAACCTAGATGGAGAATGGGAGGCTGCGGCGAACGGTGCAGCCCTCGAAGCGTCCGCATGGATAGATCAACAAGACGAGCTAGGGGCACTCTCGGACGCTTTGAAGCAGATGGATCAACGGCTAAAAGCGGTGTATCGAGACATCGATAGGCGAGTGGCAGCGAGAACAGCTTCGCTCCACCGTGCCAATCAGTCGCTGCTGAGGGAAGTCGGCGATCGCACTGAAGCCGAAGCGAGCTTAACGCAGGCTCTAGCCAAGCTCCAGCAGACCCAACTACAGCTCCTACAAACTGAAAAAATGTCGAGCCTAGGCCAGCTTGTTGCTGGCGTGGCCCATGAAATCAACAATCCGGTGAGCTTTATTCGAGGCAATTTAGAGCCTGCTCAAGACTATATGAATAGTTTGCTGTCGTTGCTCAAGCGCTATCAGACAGAATTTCCACAAGCTTCTGAAGAACTGCGCTTAGCGGTACAGAATGCCGATTTAGCCTTTATTCTAAGCTGACTTTCCCCAGTCTCTTGCAGTCGATGGGCACCGGGGCTGAGCGGATTACGACGATTGTGCGATCGCTTCAAACCTTTTCCCATTTAGATGAATCTGCCACCAAGTCTGCCGACCTGCATCAGGGTCTAGACAGCGCCATTTTCCTCGTCACATCCCAAATGGGGGCAACGGCCCATCGACCCGCCATTACCATCATCCGTCACTACGGCGAGATTCCCATGGTGTACTGCTATCCAGGCCAGCTCAATCAGGTATTTATGGGACTGCTCACCAACGCGATTGATGCGCTCACGCCAATACCCACCGTTTGCGCGCTTGACTCAGGCTTAGAGACGACAGCACCCGTGAAGACAGCATCTGCCCCCAAAATACCAACGATTACGATTACAACGGATACACTCCAGCAAGGCAACACTCAGTTTGTACGTATTCGCTTTACAGACAATGGCATGGGTATGAGCGAGGCTATCCGAGAGCGTATCTTCGATCCGTTTTTTACGACCAAGCCGGTTGGAGCAGGCATGGGACTTGGCCTTTCCATGAGCTATCAGATTATGGTCACCAATCACAAAGGCAAGTTGCTGTGTGATTCGCGGTTGGGTGAAGGCACGACTTTTACCCTGCAAATTCCGTTGAATCTCAAGCTGCAAGATGAACCGGCTGTGCCTACGCTGAGCGTAGCAGCTATGCCCGGAATGCTCATGCCTTAGCCAAGCTGCTACCCCGATGCCAGATCTCACGTGAACAGGCTCTCATATCATCATCTTCATATCCATCAAGCGGCTCAGCGCCTAGCTTGAAGCTGGCGATACACAGCCTTGATATCGACATTGTGGTGAGCCAAGGCGACTAAGGTGTGATATAGCAAATCGGCCACCTCTGCAGCAATTTCGTCAGGGGCATCATCTTTGCAGGCCATCACAACTTCAACGGC
Source organism: Phormidesmis sp. RL_2_1 (assembly GCA_012033015.1). Taxonomy (GTDB): domain Bacteria; phylum Cyanobacteriota; class Cyanobacteriia; order Phormidesmidales; family Phormidesmidaceae; genus Phormidesmis. The sequence goes on along the minus strand of JAAUPS010000039.1, from coordinate 5,727 downwards.
CTCCTCACCGATTTTTGCAAATTTTATTGTCACCACCGGCAAACAGTTTATTGGTGTAAGAGTTGGGTTGGGGGTTGGCTTTGCGATCGCAAATCACGCCGTAAACCTGAGAAAGCGTATCGGCCGGAGGCAGGCTCACGGGTCTGTTATCAGCATCTATCGCTCGATCTTCTCCCCCATCTGCGGCTAGATCGAGCAGCCGATGAAAGCAACTGCGCTCACCCGTATGGCAGGCAATATCGCCCACCTGCTCAATCGTCACGAGCAAAGCATCGCTATCACAGTCATAGCGAAGCCCCTTTACCTTTTGGAGATGCCCAGAAGTTGCGCCCTTATGCCACAGTTCTTGGCGTGAGCGGCTCCAATACCAAACTTCGCCCGTATCCATGGTTTTTTCAGAGCCTCAGCATTCATCCAAGCCATCATCAGGACGGTACCATCTAGGTAATCTTGTGCGATCGCAGGCACCAGTCCCTGATCGTTATAGCGAATTTGATTAATCAAGCGGCAGTATGGGATGAAATCATGGGCCAGAGCGTCGTCAAAATGGGAACAAGGAGTTCGTCCTTTATTCCATGCTACCGCTCGCCTAACCAATACATTCCTTAACATGGTGAAACAAAAAGGGATGCCTAACCGCTAGGATAAAAAATACTGCTTGTTTAGCGTTTTGCTGTTTAGCCTGAGTCATTGAGCTAAAGCCATTGAGCTAAAGCCATTGCGCTAAAGTCATTGAGCTATAGCCCTTGAACTCAAGTCATTGCGCTAAAGTCATTGCGCTATAGCCCTTGAGCTCAAGTCATTGCGCTAAAGTCATTGCGCTTATATTGAACTCAAGTCATTAAGTTCAATATAAGCGCATGATTAGCCCCAGTTCTTTAGCTAGATAAATTACCCAGCAACGACTTTTTACCAGCGATTTATCATCTTCATATATCACTCTTTTCGAAGTAAGGAGCGCGTTTTGGTTAGCACCACAACCCTAAAAACGACTAAGTCTGACGAAATTTTCTCAGCAGCCCAATCCCTCATGCCCGGCGGCGTCAGCTCTCCGGTACGAGCTTTTCGCTCAGTAGGAGGCCAACCCATCGTATTCGACCATGTCAAAGGCGCTTACGTTTGGGATGTAGATGGCAACCAATACATCGACTATGTCGGCACTTGGGGGCCTGCCATTTGCGGCCATGCGCACCCTGAAGTCCTCGAAGCCCTCAAAGCTGCCCTCGATAAAGGCACCAGTTTGGTGCACCGTGCTACCTCGAAAACGTACTGGCCGAGATGGTGATTGAAGCTGTCCCCAGCGTAGAAATGGTGCGCTTCGTCAACTCTGGAACAGAAGCCTGCATGGCCGTCCTACGCCTCATGAGAGCCTTCACCGGGCGTAACAAAATCATCAAATTTGAAGGCTGCTACCACGGCCACGCCGACATGTTTTTAGTCAAAGCAGGCTCCGGCGTCGCCACCCTTGGCCTACCCGATTCCCCCGGTGTCCCCAAAGCCGCCACAGCAGATACCCTCAACGCACCCTACAACGACCTAGAAGCCGTCAAACAACTCTTCGCTGACAACCCCGGTGAAATTGCTGGCGTCATCCTAGAGCCGGTCGTTGGCAACTCTGGCTTTATCACGCCTGATTTTGGCTTCCTAGAAGGGCTCAGAGAAATCACCCAAGAGCATGACGCCCTACTCGTCTTTGACGAAGTGATGACCGGCTTTCGCATTGCCTACGGAGGTGCCCAACAAAAATTTAACGTCACGCCCGATCTGACCACCTTGGGTAAAGTGATTGGCGGTGGCCTACCAGTCGGTGCCTACGGCGGCAAACGCGAAATCATGGAAATGATTGCACCAGCAGGGCCCGTTTACCAAGCTGGCACGCTTTCGGGCAATCCCTTGGCCATGACAGCCGGCATCAAAACGCTAGAGATTCTGCGTCGCCCAGGGGCCTACGACCAACTCGATCACATCACCAAAAAGCTCAGCGCAGGGCTGTTGCAAGCTGCTCGCGACGCCGGACATGAGGTCAATGGCGGTAGTATTAGTGCCATGTTTGGCCTATTCTTCACAGGGAACCCCGTACACAACTACGACGATGCGAAAAAATCTGATCTAGAAAAGTTCAGCCGCTTCCATCGAGGCATGTTAGAAAATGGGATTTACCTCGCACCATCTCAGTTTGAAGCAGGCTTTACCTCCTTGGCGCATACTGATGAAGATGTAGAAAATACAATTGCTGCAGCTCAACGCGTGCTAGCAACCATTTAGCGATTGAACTTTGATTTATCATCGGTCTTTCAATATAGTTTCTGTCGAGTTAATTAGGACAATAGTCATCGCTAGAAGCCTTGACTAGCAGCGGCTAACTCGACTAGCAAAGTAAGAATGCATCCTTACTTTGCTATGGCACCAAACGCCTAAATCAAACGTAGGGGCGCACGGCTGTGCGCCCACTCAACGGTGGAAACGTACGAAGATGAACTAGCCATATTAGAAGCTGAGGTCGGTCGCGAAAGCCCGTTTGACCCCCTAGACGATATTGCGCTGCTCTCAGAAGACGCTGAATCCAAACGCAATCCGGAGAATATGCTGCTGCTGCTGCACCACCCAGATAAGCATCAGCGTATACAAGGGGCTCGCGCTTTTTGTGAAATCGAAGATGCCCGTGCCATTCCATTTTTAATCGGAATGCTAGCCGATCCTTGCCCGCAAGTGCGGGTAAATACAGCCTATGCGCTAGGACGCAACACTAGCCCGCTAGCCGTTGAGCCCCTGATCGCCCAGTTCAATCGAGATTGGAATGGCTTTGCACGCAAAGGCATAGTCTGGGCGCTAGGCAACACCTGTGATGCCCGAGCGATTGAGACGTTGGCAGACGCGTTGCAAAACGATATTTCAGCCGTACGACTATGGGCGGCAAGTGCTTTAGGACAAACCCCAAAAATTGACTACGACTCTATGATCAAAGCGGTTCCGGCGTTGATTCGGGGGCTGAGAAGGGATGATATTTCGTCGGTTCGCAGCAATTGCGCTTGGGCAATTGGGCAAATATGCGCTGAATTACCCTCAAACGTTGTATACGCAACGGCCATTGATGCGCTGATTGAAGCCTTTGCTGAAGACGAGGAATTTGGCGTGAAGGAAGATGCCAGGGCAGCCATTTTGAGCGTGGGCGACTCCCGTGGACTGCAGGTGATTGAAGAAATTGAGCAGGATGGCTATTTTTAAGAAACGCCAGAGGCCGTTGATCAGCGGTTAATGGATGGGGCGTTAATTTTGCCCTGTCAACACCGCATTTGTCTTGACCTTCTAGGAAACATCGGCGGCTTGATGATGCATATCTATACCTTGTGCAGGCTGAAGTTGCAACAGCAAGGCCGAATCTAATCCTAAACGCATCCTAAATGCGTCCTAAACGCTACCGCCAGCAGCTTGTAAGCGGGCTCGCGCCTTCTTTAAAGCGTTACTAGCTTGTAAAAGGGCCTTGCGATCATCACCCGAAACGCGCTCAGAGTTTGCTTTGGCTTCTTCGTAAGCTTTCTCCGCTTCAGTTGGATCAATGTGATCGCCTCGCTCTGCACCATTGACCAAAATCGTCACTTCATCGTCTTCGACTTCTGCAAAACCGCCCATCAGCGCAATAGACGTCCACTCTCTGCTGCCGCCAGTCGCGCGAACACGCAACACACCCGTATCCAAGGCCGTTAACAGCGGCGCGTGACCGCTCAAAATACCTAGCTGGCCAGTCGTACTCGGCAAAATAACTTCTGCAGCTTCGTCATCCCAAACTGTTTTATCAGGCGCAACCACGCGCACAACTAAAGACATAGCTCTCTATTGAATAAATATTCCTGAAATATCACTAAAAGAGGCACTCCCCTCCTCAGAGGGGAGACACCTAACGGGATGTTGAGGGCTATCTAAGCCGCTTCAGCTTTCATCTTTTCAGCAGCTTCGATCACTTCTTCAATACCGCCTTTGAGATAGAAGGCTTGCTCAGGAATGTCATCTAACTTGCCATCAAGGATCATATTGAAGCCTTTGATGGTTTCCTCTAGGGTGACATACTTTCCTTTCATGCCCGTAAACACTTCTGCAACAAAGAAAGGTTGAGAAAGGAACTTCTCAATTTTGCGGGCACGGGCAACCACCTGACGATCTTCTTCAGAAAGCTCGTCTAGACCCAAGATGGCAATAATATCTTGCAATTCTTTATAGCGTTGCAACGTAGATTGAACTGCACGGGCCGTTCCGTAGTGCTCGTCGCCAACGATATCTGGTTGGAGCATGGTCGAGGTGGAGTCTAAGGGGTCTACCGCCGGATAAATGCCTTTGGAAGCCAGCGCTCGCGAGAGTGTCGTGGTGGCATCTAGGTGAGCAAAGGTCGTCGCAGGGGCAGGGTCAGTGAGGTCGTCGGCTGGCACGTAAACGGCCTGAATCGAGGTGATTGAGCCTTCAGTTGTCGAAGCAATCCGCTCTTGCAAATCACCCATGTCAGTGCCGAGGGTAGGCTGATAACCTACTGCAGAAGGCATCCGGCCTAGCAGGGCGGATACTTCGGAGCCTGCCTGCACGAAGCGGAAGATGTTATCGACAAAAAGCAACACATCTTGCTTGTTTACATCACGAAAATACTCAGCCATGGTCAAGGCAGACAAGGCCACTCGCATCCGGGCGCCCGGTGGCTCATTCATCTGACCGTACACGAGAGCAACTTTAGATTCGCTCAGGTTTTCAGCGTTGATCACACCGGATTCAATAAATTCGTTATAGAGGTCGTTGCCTTCACGGGTGCGCTCGCCTACACCGCCGAATACCGATACGCCGCTGTGCTCTTTGGCAATGTTGTTGATTAGTTCTTGAATCAAAACGGTTTTGCCAACACCTGCACCGCCAAAGAGGCCAACTTTGCCACCACGGCGATAGGGTGCGAGTAGATCAACTACCTTGATGCCGGTTTCAAACACAGCAGGTTTGGTTTCTAACTCAGTGAGTTTTGGAGCATCGCGGTGAATGGGTAAAGAACTGTCCGCATTCACGGGGCCTTTTTCATCTACGGGCTCACCTAAGACGTTGAAAATGCGGCCTAAGGTGGCTTTACCCACGGGGACACTAATCGGTGCGCCCAAATCTTCTACTTTCATGCCACGAACCAGTCCGTCGGTGCTGCTCATGGAAACAGCACGGACTTGTGAGTCGCCGAGTAATTGCTGTACCTCACAAGTTACAGAAACCTCTGCGCCAGCAGGGTTGGTGCCTGTAATTTTAAGTGCGTTGTAAATGTTGGGGAGAGCGTTGCCCGGAAACTTTACGTCTAAAACGGGGCCAATAATTTGAGTGATATAGCCGGTGTTTGTTTTCTCTGCGGTGGAGACCATTCCTGCGCCTGTCCTACGTTTGAGCTGATACGGCGACTTGTTAACGGATCAAATATGACGGTTTAAAGTGCCATGCTTAAGCCTATCACTAAGATGTATCGCCTTTAAAAAATATGAAGAAGGAAGGCTCAAAGATACAGAAAAAGCTAAGTAGGCTACGCATGAATAAGCTATGGCTTCATAGGCTATGGATTTATTAGGCTATGGATTTATTAGGCTATGGATGAATGCTGTTGCCATAGGTCATGTTGCCATAGGTCATGTTGGCTGTTGACTGATGGCTTTGATTTTAGGTGTTGATTTTAGGTGTTTGATTTTCAGGGGCTTGAGCCCAGTACAGTGGCTCAGCCCT
>JAAUPS010000038.1 GCA_012033015.1 Phormidesmis sp. RL_2_1 | reverse complement strand
CCGCACCCAGTGCAAGCCTTCAATCCACTCGCCGTTGAAGCGATACTTTTGAGTGTAGAGTTGCTGAGATTGAGATATTTGCAAGCCTGTCGCTTGCTGACAAAAGGAAGCATGATGATAACGCTTTATTGTTGTTGTAGGATTGTTGTTGTAGGTCGCAAGCGCAGCGAGGCTAGTCTTTTTCAAGTTCGGCGCTTTGTGACGCACGCCGTTGCTGAGATCGCGCTTGCTTAAATTGTTGAACGCTCTTGAGCACTGTGGAGCGCACGTACTGGCTCATGGGTGCTAAAGGGACATTGCGGTGATGCACTTGGTGTTGGAGGTAGGGACTTTGATGGAGAATGCCGACCGTCTCTTGGGCTGAATGGCCGACTTTTAGCGCCAGTGTGGCTACGGCATCATCGAGCTTGACCGCCGCCCAATCATTTTCGACGAAGCGTTCGTAAAGGGTGGCATAGTCCAGCTTGGCTTCGCCAGTGACGCGCTTGGCCAGCTCAAGATACTGCTGCCTAGCGGCTTGGCCTGCTGGGTTGCTCAGTTGCTTGGGTTCCAACGCCATGACAGATTCCTCGCTAGGCCGCTATCTCAGTGCTGTCGAAGAGACCGCCAAGAAGGGCATCTTCATCGAAGTCCACGCCTTCGTGGCTGGGCGTGGACGGGAGCGCCTGCGTTGATTGAGACACCACAGCCCCAGTCATCGATGCTGGGATAGTCCCGTTTGCCATCAGGTTTTGAACCACTTCCGTAACCACTATCTGAATCTCTTGTTTGAGATCGGCTGTGTTGCTCGGGGATTGAGGTTTCTCCACACCGAAGGTTTCACGGATGAGGTCGATCTGGCGGGTTAGAGCTTCGATGGACTCGCGTGCGATAGCGTGAACGCTGACTTGGCAGTTCGCCCCCCTTTCTTCCTCACTCACCTGCGCATTTTCCTGATAGGCAAAGGGCTTCCAAAACGCAGCGATCGCATCCAATTCAGCGACAATGCCTAGCGCAGCGGCAATTTTGTAGGCCGCTTTTTCGGCTTTGTTAGCGCTGAGGCTGGTGGTCTCTACGCAGGCTTTGGCCGCTTCGCCAACGAGTACAATTTCGTCGTCAATTTGCAGCCAAGCGCTAAAAACGGCGGGCGGCGACGGATTTTACGTTGAGTGCGCCGAAGAGTGTCAGTGTGGCGGCGCTGGTGCAGCAAGACGCGCGGGTGCTGGCGGCGCATCATCAGGCGGTGGCGAAGGCGCTGTCGGTGTTGGAGGCGCGGTATGCGCAGACGCGGGTTTCGACGGAGACCGGGCGGCAGCGGGTGACGACGGGGAATTTGATCGCGGCGGTGTTTCCCCATGCGACGAATCGGGAGGCGGAGCCCGCAGTTGCATAGTCATTGTGTGGTGATGAATGCGACGCAGTTGGCGGATGGGCGGTGGTTTAGCTTTGCGAATGAGGGGGCGATCGCTAACAAAAAACTATTGGGGCAAATTTACCCAAATGAATTGGCGATTCTCCTTCGGAGAGGCTCCGCCAACGCACTCCAAAACCACGGCTACGTCATCGAACCAAAAGCCCACGGTCAGTTTGAACTGGTGGGCTATTCCCCGGAATTGCTGAAGTTGTTTTCGACACGTAGACAACAGATTGAGTCGTTGGTAGCGCTATGGGAGACAGAGGAAAAAACGGTTTTTAGCGAAGATGGGCGAGTGTTGCGATCTCGTTTAGTTGACCACTGCCTCTGAGAAGATGATGTGCTGAAAATCAGGCGTAATATGTTTCCACTGCAATCCAACGGCTTCAGAAGTTCTCGCACCTGTCCAAAATAGGAATTTGACAAATGGTGCGTCGTGTTCATGTCGAGGATGATTCTCAAAAGCCGCAATCACAACTTCCATTTCTTGTTTTGAGAAGCTGTCAATATCTTTTAGTTGTTCATTACCACTTGACTTAAAGTCTTCTCGCATATCAGCGAAGGGATTTTCATCAATTAGTTTGCTGCTCAGTGCCCACTTACAGCAGGCGTTGAACTGCACCCAAATGCGATGAGCTGTGTAATTTGAATTATTTTCCAGCAAATGGTCGCGGATAGCGATCGCATCTTCCAACTCAACCGTTGGTAATTTCTGGATGTGCCCTGTGACCCTCGCATAATTAAGTTCCATCGTCGTCTCGCTGACCTTCTTTGAGCGCACCTGCCGATAGCGCTCCCATAGTTTAGTTCAGCCAGATTAAGCGCTGCCTTCAGCTTTGGCTTCGCTGCCTCTCCTCCAATGAAGAATACAGACGTTCTCACCTCATTTTCATAGAATTATAGATTCATATTATAGACTCGATTTTCATAGTCAAACCATAGTCAAAAAGTCCATAGTCAAAAAGTCCATAGTCAAAAAGTCCATAGTCAAAAAGTGTCTAAAGACCTCCAAAAACGCCTAATCGAGGGTAATTTTTTCGACCAAAAAAAAAACCTCGAAGCTTCGAGGTTTTTTCTGAAACCCTTGCTGGGCTTATGTTTTAGGACGGAGAGAGAGGGATTCGAACCCTCGAACAAGTTGCCCCGTTACAGCATTTCCAGTGCTGCGCCTTCAACCACTCGGCCATCTCTCCCTATATAGCGTATGCCGGATGCATTCGGCATACGCACGTTGCTTGGCCCATTGTCACGTCATGGTTTCAGCTAACATGCTGCATACCTCAGCCAAGCGACCAAAGCTATAGATGCCTAAATCCGCTAGTGAATAAGCGTATTACGGCTTCGCTATCCTATCAGAAATTGAGACATCTCCTGATATTTTTCGTGCGACCATGGAGATGCCTTGCCGTTCGTTTGGAACCTGCTCGTTTTCTGGATACTCTGAATACTCTATGGTTGACTATGGCTGATATTTACAACATTCACATTCATAACCGGCAAAAAGGTACGAACTATACGGTGAAAGTGCCGAGCGATCGCTATATTCTTCAAGCGGCTGAAAACCAGACCGCTGAACTCCCGTTTGCCTGTCGTAATGGGGCCTGTACGACCTGCGCTGTGCGCGTACTCGCAGGTGAGCTAGAGCAAAATGAAGCCATGGGGCTATCGCCTGACTTGCGTGATCAGGGCTATGCTTTGCTGTGTGTAAGCTATCCCCGGAGTGATTTAGAAGTCGAAACACAGGACGAAGATGAAGTGTATGAGCTGCAGTTTGGCCGTTACTTCGGCAAAGGGAAGGTACGCTTCGGTATTCCGATTGAGGATGATTAAATGACCTATTCTCTAGAGGATCTTCAGCGCTTTCTGGATGTTGCGACCGAAGCTGCCTGTGCTGGGGGTGCAGTTTTGCAGCACTACTGGGGTAATCTCTCCCATATTCAGCAAAAGGGCCGACCTGGCGATTTGGTCACTGAAGCTGACAAGGCCGCTGAAAAAGCTGTGTTGGAGGTTCTAAAACGACACCTGAGCGATCATGCTATTTTGGCGGAAGAATCTGGCAGTATTGGGATGGAATCAAATGGCCTGCTCTGGGCTGTAGACCCTCTCGATGGTACGACCAATTACACCCACCAGTATCCTTTCTGCGGCTGTTCGGTGGGGTTGTTAATTGACGGGAAACCGGCTGTCGGGGCAATTTTTGATCCGGTTCACAATCATCTTTTTCGTGCTGCTAGGGGGTTGGGGGCTACCTGCAATCGCCAGCCGATTAAGGTGTCGGATACGACAACCTTGGCCGACAGTTTACTGGTCACGGGCTTTGCCTATGATCGTCGAGAAACTATTGACAACAACTATGCTGAGTTTTGCCATTTGACCCATCTTACTCGCGGCGTCCGTCGGGGTGGCTCGGCGTCGATTGACTTGGCTTATGTGGCCTGTGGCCGGTTAGATGGCTATTGGGAAAGGGGCCTATCGCCTTGGGATGTGGCGGCGGGGGTCATTTTGGTAGAAGAGGCGGGGGGCAGGTGAGTGCCTATGACCAAAGTCCGTTTGAGATCAAAACGGGGCGGATTTTGGCGACCAATGGTAAGGTGCATGGTGAGTTAAGTGCGACACTAGGTACTGTGAAGCCACTAGAGCGGTTTAGACCAATATGATGAGGTTGTGGTCTGTCGCTGCGATCGCGGCTGCTTTTGGAATGGGGACAGGTTTGATCGTAGGGCTAAAGGTTTTGCCCTCAGGTGCAGGCGATGGGAGTAAATCTAAGGCTGCCGATGGGGCGATCGCCCCGCAGAGAAACTCAGATCTAGATAGTTATCAAGATGCGATTGTCTTGGCCAATCAGGCGATCGCCACTGCCGAATCTGCCGAAAATGCTGAAGCCCGTGCCCTCAGCTTGAAATTAACCCAGCAAGAGCGCATCCTCTGGCAAAACGCGTTAGCAAAGCTCGCGAGAATTCCAGCCCGATCCGAGCTGCATGAGCGCGCTACTGCCAAGCAACGCCTCTATCGGCAAAAACTAGCCATTGTAGAAGGCACCCTCACAGCAGCAAAGCAGACGTTTCTTGCCGATATTATTCAAGCGGTGGACGTCGATTCGACGCGGCTGCACGTCACCCTTTGTCAGCTAGACCCTTTGCCGGTAGCCTCTGCTCAAAAGATGGCTTCCCCGCTGTTAGCCGCCGATGGTCAATTAAATCGTCAGCGCTGTCGGCATCATCAGGGCGATCAGTTTTTGGCGAGTCCTGCCAGCTTAATTAAGGTGCCAATTGCGATCGCACTGATGTTCAAAGTGCACGAGGCAAACCTTGATCCCAGCCAAAAGATCTTGATCGATCCCAACAACTTTACTGAAAACGGTGGGGATGAACCGATCGAAGTAGGCAACGAATATTCCCTACAAGAGATCATGGAGCAAATGATCGAAGGGAGCGACAACATTGCTACGAATCAACTGGTGGACTATTTGGGATACGCCTACATTGAAAAAGCCCTGACTCAGTTGGGTTACAGACAAACCTCCGTCGGCCACAAGCTGATGGGCGATCAGGTCATGCCCATTAATTTTGGAAATGGTACCAACCGCGCTACCACCGACAACATCACCGCGATGATGGCGCAAATTTACAGCGGTACTCGCCCCGGCGACGACATCATACTGGCCGCTCTCAGCCGCCAGCAGGATCAAGAAATTGGCTATAGCGCCCTTCAATCGGTAGATCCTGCCGTCAAATGGCTAGGCGAAAAAACCGGACAAAATAATCGGGTCATAGGCACGACCCTAGCCGTAGAAATTGACCAAGTCCGCTACATTTTGACCGTAGCGCTAGACAATGACAGCGATATTTACATGCTCCAACAAATCATTGGTCAAATCGCCACCTACCTTGCGCAAAACGGCCCCTTAAAAGATTGATATCATCATCAGCGCTTTCAAGCGCCACCAGAACCGCCACCAGAACCGCCACCAGAACCACTGCAAAAACCGCCACAAAGACTGCTGCAAAAACCGCCACCAAAACCGCTGCAAAAAAACTGCTGCAAAGTGACCGGCGCTATGTACAGCAAAGTAAGGATGCATTCTGACTTTGTCTTGGTGAGCATTCCTTAGCGCCATCTAGCGTTCGCCACACCGCTCAAAGTCAGCAACTTTTCACCTGTACTTAGCCAACACCCACAAATCCGTAAAAATACCCTAGTTCGTCAGTTTTACTCAGTGGTACAAGCAGGGCAATCAAGCCAGTTTACAAACTGACACTTTGTAAGCTTTACTTTTCAAATTATTAAGAAATATATCTTGGGCGGTACTGTTTGCATCCAAACCTAAAACACACATTAAGCACAAAATTTTCCGACGCCGATAGCAGCCTTTTGATTTCGTTAAGACCGTTCAGTTAGGAGACCTTCGGATAATGGTTATCCCCAATGGCGTCATGATGCAGTTCTTCCACTGGTACATCGCACCAGACGGCTCCCTGTGGAATGAGCTGGCCCAGAAAGCAAACGAGCTAGCCGCTGCCGGTATTACCTCTCTATGGCTGCCGCCTGCCTACAAAGGCGCTGCGGGCAGCGAAGATGTTGGCTACGGTGTTTATGACCGTTACGATCTCGGTGAATTTGATCAAAAAGGCTCAATACGCACCAAATACGGCACCCGTGATGAATACATTAGCGCCGTAAACACAGCCAAACAATCAGGACTCGCCATCTATGCTGACATTGTGCTCAACCATATGATGGGCGCAGACCATCAAGAAGAATTCAACGCCACCCCTTACGATCCCGACGACAGGCACCAAGCCATCGGCAAAGCAGCCACCATCAAAAGCTGGACTCACTTTACCTTTCCCGGTCGCCAAGGCAAATACTCGCCGCTTGAATGGCACTGGTGGCACTTCAACGCCACCGACTACAATGCCTACGAGCCCGAAGACTTCGACGCCGTCTATTTGTTTGAAGGAAAGTCTTTTGACGATCAAGTTGACTTGGAAAAAGGTAGCTTTGACTACCTCATGGGTTGCGATCTAGATGTTAAAGACCCAGCCGTTGCCGACGCCCTAAAGCGCTGGGGTGAATGGTATATAGACACCATTGATCTCGATGGCTTTCGCTTTGATGCGGTTAAGCATGTGCGAGCCGGATTTTTCCCTCAGTGGATGAATCATGTGCAGCGTTACAGTGGCCGCTTTCTCTTTGCCGTCGGTGAATATTGGTCAGGCGATATCAAAGCCCTGCACCGATTCATTAAACTGACAAACGCAACGGTGACCCTTTTCGATGCCCCTTTGCACTACAACTTTCACCAGGCCAGTTTGCAGGGCAGCGACTACGATATATCCACTATTTTTGACAACACTTTGGTTCAAAGCCGCCCTGAGCTAGCGGTCACCCTCGTCGATAACCACGACTCCCAACCTTTGCAATCTTTAGAGTCTGTTGTAACAGCTTGGTTTAAGCCTCTGGCCTACGCGCTCATTCTGCTCAGACAAGACGGCTACCCCTGTATTTTTTACGCCGATTATTACGGCGCGCACTACCACGACATTGGCGACGATGGCCAGAGGCACGAAATATTTCTCGATAGCCATCAGTGGATGATCGATAGGTTCCTCACCGCGAGGCATACCTATGGCTACGGTGAGCAGCAGGACTACTTTGATCATGTCAACATTATCGGCTGGACGCGACTGGGCACTGAGCAACATCCAGGGGGTATGGCCGTGGTGCTCAGTAATGGGGCGGCGGGCACCAAGCGCATGACAGTAGGCTGGCCGCACCGCCAGTACATCGACGTCACTGGGCATATTGATCAGCCGATCATTACTGATCTTCAGGGATGGGCTGACTTTCCTTGTCAGGCAGGGTCTGTGTCCGTTTGGGTGCCTCAAAAGGGTGCCTCAAAATAGGTTGCCTCAAAAGGGTGTCTCAAAAGGGTGCACCTAAAATGGGCCAGCCCCATCAATCATCGGTGTCTAGCCTATAGCTGGCTGCGATCATGGGCATTCTGAATCTAGAGATTTTGATTCGTGAACCTGAACCGGCTATGACTATCAACTCAGGGCTATTTAAGCTCGACATGATCGATCATCATGCAATCCTCGGATTTTCCCTTGCAGCCGACTTTAAACAGGTACGCAAGCGCTATCTCCAGATAGCTCGTCAGCTTCACCCCGATAGTTTAATCGACGCTTCGGAGGCGCAGAAGCAGCAGGCCAGCGAATTCCTTTCAAAACAAGTCAATCCAGCTTATGAGGTTCTGAGTCAGGAAAAACCGGCGGCAGAACATCGCATTCTGTTGAGAATGAAACAACAGCAGCTTGTCGCGCAGCCCGCTTTAGGCACTGCCACCAGCGAAAGTGCCCGCCAGTTGATGACAGCCAGAAATCTGGAACAGGATTACGCTACTGCTCTGCAAAAAATTGCGGCTGTTCAGTTTGATGATCTCGATCAGGTGGAAAGTGCCATCAATGAGCTGAGTGAGCTGAATGCCGTTTATTTGCTTCGTAAGGCCGGTGAAAAAAACGGTGCAAAGAGCAGCGGTGGAACAGCCTATGGAATAGCCCGCGAAGGCGCTATGGGGCAAGTCACCGATACGAAAAATTCTCAGCAGGCCGGTGGACAGCCCAGCCCTCCGACGGCAATTTCTACCGCTGGCCCATCGACCACCAGCACCCAAACAACGCCTAAAACGGGTATTGTGCAGCGCTATTTGAGCCGGGCCAAAGAATTTGAAGCTCAAGCAGACTACTCTCGCGCTATTTTAGAACTGCGAGAAGTGATCGCCTCTTATCCTAAAAATGCCTCTTGCCAAGCTTATTTGGCTAGCCTGTATCTCAAGTCTGGTCAGTCAACCTTAGCTAAGATTCATGCTCGGCAAGCTCTGATTTTTGACGCTGATAATGATCTGGCCAAAGACGTTCAGTCCAAGCTAGGGATCTCGGCAGATCAATCAGGCTCTGCCAAGTCAGGCTCTGCTCGGCAAAGTGAGACGAAAGGAGGTAAAAAAGGCGGTCTTTTGAGCGGATTGTTTGGTGGAAAAAACGATAGATGCTCGAAAGGAATACGTACCAACCGCCGACCGGTGGCCGAGATTTGCTCCCGCTTGATGTTGTCCAAAAGCGTTGGATTGAAGATCGTCTAGAGCAAGTCTTTCACCGCTGGGGATACCATCGCATCATTACCCCTACGGTGGAAACCATGGATACGCTGATGGCCGGTGGGGCGATTGAGCGAGTTGAAGTGATTGAACTGCAGTTGGGGCAAGCGGGAGCGCAGCGATTGGGACTGCGCCCTGAACTGACGGCTTCAATTGCCAGAGCTGCGGTCACTCGGCTGAGGACGGTGACCTATCCTCAGCGGCTTTATTACAATGCCAATGTGTTTCGTCGTTCGGCCAAAGGCAGTCAGGGCGATCAGCAGGAATATCATCAAGCGGGCATTGAGCTATTGGGAGCGAGTGGTTTGATGGCCGATGCGGAGGCGGTGTTGCTGCTAGCCGATTGTTTAGGGGCGCTCAATCTCACAGATGTCAAGCTTGTGCTAGGTGAAGCGGCGCTGACCTATTCGCTGCTTTTGCCTTTCCCGGCGACGATGCGGGAAACGGTGCGTCGTGACATTGCTGCTTTGGATCGCGTGGCGCTCGAAACGATTGCGTTGCCGGATAACTTGCGGTCATTGGCGCTGCAGCTCATGGATTTGCGGGGAACGCCTGAAGAGGTTTTTGCGAAATTGGCGGAGTTTGATTTGGACGCGGCGCAATGGGCGATTGTGCAGAATCTGAAAGCGTTGATAGAACTGCTAGAGACAGAGCGCGGCCAGGGTATTGCGATGCCATCGATGGTTTTAGATCTCAGCTTAATTCGTCCGTTTGACTATTACACTGGCGTTGTGTTTGAAGTGGTGGGCTGTGCTCAACGGCAGGTATTGGGGCAGGGGGGGCGCTATGACGATTTACTGGCTGTGTACGATACCCGGCATGATCTGCGAGCAGAAGGTCATGAGCATAAAGGATTTCCTGGTATTGGCTTTGTGCTGAATACTGAGCAGCTCCATCAGGCGCTGTTGCCGAGTGGTCAGTTGCCGAAGGAAACACCGCCGAGTGATTGGCTGATTGTGCCAAAAGATGAGGCAGCGGCGGCGGCGGCCTTGGCCTATGCCCAAAAGGCGCGGCAGCCCGGCCCCTCTGCTCAAAATACGTTGTCTCAAAATACGGTGCGGGTGGAGATGAGTTTGGATTTGACGCAGTCGATGGATGAGGTGCGGGCGATTGCCCGCAAACGTAATATCGCTCGAATTGCCTGGATATCTGCTGAAGGCTTGCCCGATATTGAGATTGTTCACTAAGCTAGATAGCGCAACCTAATTTTTTGATTAAGAGAGAAAACCTTTGGCTTACACCATTGTGACCGATGTTTGTGAGGGCGTTGCCGACTGCGTAGATGCTTGCCCTGTAGCCTGTATTGACGAAGGCCCAGGCAAAAATAAAAAAGGCACTGACTGGTATTGGATTGATTTTGATACCTGCATTGACTGTGGTATTTGCTTGCAGGTATGCCCGGTAGAAGGTGCTATTTTGCCTGAAGAAAAGCCTGATTTACAGAAAACGCCTGTATAGGGAAAATAATTGGTCGGCTGAGGGAGGTGTTGGCTGAGGGGTGCGATCGCACCTTACCCGCTAACTTCTCCACTCGATCGGGGCACCGCTCAATGAGCAAGTGTCTTACTCCAAGTCAGCTTGAGCCTATTGGCCTTTGTCAGCTTACTCACCACCAGGTCATAGGATTTTTCAACTAGGTCACTGATAGGTCACTGAGCATATCGTCGGCAATCTCGTCGGCAATCTCGTCGGCAATCTTGTTGCTGAGTGAAATGGTGATCCAGTGTTTCTTGTTCATATGATTTGCTATATCTGTTGGCACAAAGAGGCATACCGCTCTACCGCAATACCCGCTTTAGCAGATAGCATAATCGCGACTTTTTCAGTCGGAATTTCTGTGAAAAAATGTTTTAACTGATCGTCATTGAGCGGCGTTGGCAGCCAATAATCATGGCTGAGGGTTGCCGCTTCGTAGTAATGGCCAGATTTCTCTTTGAGCACCCGCTCCACATAGGTGCCGTACAAAACATATTCAGAAAAGTGCCAGGTATTACCCACAACTTCAATCCAGCTTCGCCCAAAAACATTTTCAAGGTGCTCACAGAGTGCAACGACGTTGCGCCGCCGCCAAGTAATCAGGTTGCCAATGTAGTCTGGGATAGCTGCATCCACAGTTGGCAAATTTAAGAGTCGAGCAGCGCTGCGATGCCATTTAGCATGGATCTCTTTTTGTGTCGCATTGCCCTGTACATCTCGATACAGCCTCAGACAGTTGTTCTGTATTAGAGTGTTGAAATCAAAGGATCGAATAAAAGCAACATCTGAATCGACAAAAACAATGTAGTCTTCATCCCTGGTTTTAGCAGTTTCTAGCTTGACGATTTGTTGCAATAGCCAATTGCGAATCGGTAGGGTTTTTGAGCTGAGCCAAATCTTTCGCGAGAGCGGTGGTCGCCTAATCCAGGGTGGAATAATATCTTCTACAACTAAAATGTCTCTGTTGTGACTTTTTAACGATTGAAAAAGATTAAAATCGCTACGATCGACTACAACATAATGTCGATGGGGGGTTTTGATCAATGCCTGCATACTTTCACACAGTAGGCGACATCGTTCAAAATCTGGCGCAAAGCTCGGTGTGATGATGGCAAACTGAGGTGCCAACTGGGGCGCTAACTGAGAGTGCTGCATTCACAATCCTGAACTTGGAGAAAGGCGCTTAACGCTTTTTGAAAGTCTTTTTTGCTAAAGTCTTTTTTGCTAAATGTCTTTTTGTCAAAGTCTTTTTTCCAAAGCCTTTTTTGCTAAAGCCTTTTTGCTAAAGGCTGCTGTATCTCTCTTCAGCAAAAGGCTCACTCGCTGATGATAGCCATTGCGCTCCCAAAATCCTAATTCCATATTCTCTAAAAATTCCAAGCCGTTAATCCATTTCGCGCTTTTCCACGCGTACAAGTGGGGCACCACTAAGCGCATGGGCCCGCCATGTTCAGCAGGCAAAGGTTGATCGAATAGGGTGTGGGCGAAAAAATTCTCTTCTCTGACAAAGTCTGTTACGGAAATGTTGGTGGTATAGCCGCCGTAGCAGTGTTCCATAATGTGCAGAGCTTGAGGCTCAATCTCAATCTCCTTGAGAAAATCGGTTACTTTGACTCCCCGCCACTGGACATCTAGCTTGCTCCAGGTTGTGACACAGTGGAAGTCAGCGGTGAATTCGCTCTGTGGCATGGCCATAAAGTCTTGCCAGGAAAATGTCTGAGGTGTTTTGATTAGCCCAGATACTGTGAACTGCCATGTGTCGGTGCTCACTTGGGGGGTGTCGCCGTAGGTTAAGACGGGAAATCCTTTGGCCAAATGCTGCCCAGGGGGGACGCGATCGGCCAGGTCGGTGCTGGGCTTTTCAAAGAATTTCATGGCATGGGGTGGGAAACATTTCCTTTATATCTTCTGGTAAATCTCATTTTCTGGCAAACCCCGTGGCATCAGATTCGAGGGTCGCGCCAGGTGATTGATTTGTTCAGTCTTAACTTTTTTAGCCTTATTTTAGCCCTATTGCTGTTGATTTAGCCCTACTGCTGTTGATACTGTTTGAGCAGTTCAGGCAGCCTTTCAAAGCCTTCTAGGCTAATGATGGGGGCTAGTTGACGGCGATATTTTTCTAGGGTTTGCTTGAAGGTTTCGGGGCCTAATTGCCCTTGTAAGATAGAGGCTAAGCCTGCCGCCTGTCGCCAGTCTTCTGAGCCGATGCTTTCGAGTAAGTGCATGGCCAAAGTGCTGTAAAAGACGGCTTCTTGGGGATGTTTGAGGGCGTGGTGGGCTTCGGCTGTGTATAGGGTGTAGAGCCCTTGTAAGTAAATATTGCGGGAGGCTTTGAGCGGTTCTGCGCCTTTGGTGAGAATATCTAGCCCTTCTTGGGGGCGATCGCACATCACATAGCCAATGCCCAAACTGTTGTAAGCCAGCGCCTGCGACTGAAAATCCCCCTGTTTGACAGCCAGTTCTAAGCCTTGATTGAGATACGCGATCGCCCCATCATAAAGCGCCGGATCGATCACATCATTGGCTCGTCCCTGCAGCACTTGAGCGTAGCCTAAATTCACCAAAGCATTGGCCTCACCGACGCGATCTCCCCGCTGTCGCGCCAGAATTAGTGCCCGCTGACTCGTCGATACCGCTTGGGCATAGTCTTTTTCTAGCAGCGCATTTCGCGCCAAATGGCACAAATCTGCCGTTTCACAGGCCAAATCTCCTGCCGACTGGGCAATCTCCAATGCCTGCTGATAAAAGGCTTGGGCCGCCGATGAGTGCCCCAGCATCTGCCGAGAATAGCCCAGCAGCGTCAAAATTCGTGCCTTCTCCTGGGTGCCGTCCACTTGGCTCAACGGCTCACTGAAGTAATCCAGCGTATCTTGCAAGTAATCTCCCGAAAAAGAGGCAAAAACCCCGCCATATAGCGGAAAATCATCTCTTTGGGAAAAGGTTCGCAAAATTTGCAGCATGAGCTGAAAACTGCCATTGGCCAAAGCCTGGTAGGAACTCGCGCCACTGTTGCGAAACCCTTGGGCTAGTCGCCCCCAAATCGCCGCAAAAATCAAAAAGGTGCTGTAGGAAAGCTGCTTACCGGCTTTGGCACTGTAGGGCTGTTTGTCAAACCAAGTCACTAAGCCGCGTTGAACAAACTGAAGCAGTACTGCCAAATCAACCCAGCTCGTTACGTCCAGCGCCGTTCGTGTGATTGCCTCTACTGGCTCCTCTTGTACTATCGCTGTAAACAACAGCTTAGGCAGACCTGACGAGGCCTTTTGCCACAGCGGCCATGGCCCCTGTTTCTCGCTTTCACCAAAGCCGACAGTCGTACCTGCAGGCTGGTACAGCCAGCTTACCAAGTCGGCTTCTAGGCGCTGATAATTGGCCAGCCCCAATAAAATTCCCTGCTGCCAAGCGGCCATTTCGTCGGCTGATTCCTTGGCTGGTTCCTTGGCTGATTCCTTGGCTATTTCTGCGGGCTGGGCGAGGGCTTTGGCAAGCTGCTTGAGCTGCTGACGGTTAAGGCTATGGGGCTGATTGGGGTCAATCAAGGTCAAAAATGCAACGGGCCGTTCTGCTGCGTCGGTTTGGCGTAGGCTTTCAGCCGCTTGAGAAATGGCTTGGGCGCTTTGGCGATCGGCTTGGCCCTTTTGCCATTCTCCTTCGATGGTTTTTAGGGCTCGTAATATGCGAGGAGCCTTGAGCGAGCCTTCGAGTTGAGCTTCTGTGTCATGGATGCGAAGCATGAGCGATCGCTCAAAAATTTCCCCTGTGCCCACTGCGATTGCCTCCTGCAATTGCTGGTGCACCTGCTCTTTCGAGCGAATGTTGCCCTTCAGCGTTTGCTGCACAATCTCATCAATCAGCGCTGAGTATCGCTCTGTTAAAGACCCACCTAAAGACCCACCCGATTCCACCCCAAACCTCCTATTACTTTTGCCTGATTCCAATTACTTTTGCCTGATTTCAAATCCATTGTAAGCAGCATGGCCAAAAGGCAAACACATTTTAAGCTGATCCCAACGTCAGCACCGTATGGTTATCAATCAATCTTGGCTGACCGTCGGCACCGATTGCATTGTATCGATGGAAATATGCCTGCGCTGCTGCTGGCAGCTCAGGGTAGTTCACCTTGGCATCTCCAGCAGCGACGGTTGCCCAAAAGTCTTTGAGCTGGGGGGCGTAGGTTTTGGCCTGTTTGAGGCTCAATGAGATGGGGGGGTCGGTGAGCAGTTTGAGCATGAAAGGAAAGGCGCGATCGCTCATCCAGTGTTTCGACGTTGTCTGCAGCGTCGGCCATTCGGGCAGCGACTCAATCCGCTGCGTTTTCACCTGTAGCTGATATCGTCCCTGCTGATCTGTGGTCAGCGACATCAGCCGATAGGGATGGGGGTAGCTCACCAGCGAACCAGTGGTAATGGCATAAAAATCACCCGCTTGGGCAATATCCTGCACATGCAGATGCCCTGTAAATGCCACCGGCACATGGCCTTTTTGCAAGCGTGATACCAGATCAGGCGCGTTGCGAATCATATAGCGTTGGCCCAACTTCGTTTTTGACTGGCCCGGTAAATGTTCCAACGTGTTATGGTGCACCATCACCATGACAAACTTGTCAGCCAAACGGGCTAATTGATCATCTAGCCAAGCGAGTTGTTCATCGTCAATCAGTCCGGTGCCAATTTGCTCACCATCAGCATCAAAAGCATTGGAATTAAGGCCAATGAGGTGCACACCCGGTAAAATTTCTTGCTGATAGTAAAGCTGCTGACCATCGGCATAGCCAAACGCCTGATAAATCTGAGGAAAATCCCGTAAAGCAATTCGCCCTTTTCCCTTGCCCCCATGTTCTCCCGTTTTATCGGTATTCCCCCACCGGTTGATCACATCGTGGTTGCCAGGAACCACATAGGTCGGAAAAGGCAGTTTGGCAAGTCGATCAGCGAGCCACTGATGATTTTCGCGCTCGCCGTGTTGCACCAGATCTCCCGGCAGTAGCAAAAAATCAGGCGGGTTTTCAGCCAACTGGGCCAAAATTTGCTCAAAGGCTGGAATGCTCACCTCGACTAGGTGAAAGCGATTGGGCTCATCCCAAATCGTGTGCGGCAAGGCAATGTGCAAATCGCTGACAACGGCAAAATTAAAGTTGAGTTTCATCACAAACCATTTAAATATCTAGCAAATAAATATCTAGCGAACGTCCAGCCATGTGGGCGTATCGGTAACCGTATATTGAATATTGAAAACACTGGTGAAGGCACTGGTGAAGGCACTGGTGAAGACATTTGGCGTGCGCATTCGCTGCTGTTGTAGTCTAGCCAAGTGAGAAACGCTATAGTCCATTGGAGTGACTGGCTGCAAAAATTCTAACGTCAAAAATTCTAGTGTCAAAAAAATCTACTAGTGTCAAAAAAATCTAGCGTCAAAAATTCTAGCCTTATCCACATAAACTTTCCCCGATGTATGTTTACGATTGTATGCGTTTGCACGCCTGAGATTGAAACTCTCTGGTATGGTTGAACCAACACCTTTAAAAACACCTCCGAAGACTTCTAAAATCTTGTATGTCCGATGACCCTCAGAGCCCTACAGATAGCCGTTAATATCGCCGATATTGTGTAGTGAACGGTTTGTTCCAATGGTTTTATTTTCAAAAGAGCGCATTTTAGTACCCATCGATTTTTCTGAAAAGTCTTTACAGGCTTTACAGGAAACCATCGACTTTGCAGAAAGCACCTCCAACGTTTACGTTGTCCACGTTCTCAAGCCCCTAGAGGCGACAGAGCCTGGTGTTATCTGGGAATCTGTCAGCGATGAAAAACGCACAGAGACCATTCAAAAACTGTTTGATGAAAAATTTCCGAGTAGCGAGTATGCAGGACTCAATTTTGCAATTGAAGTCGGTGATCCAACGGCTGAAATTATTGACCACGCTGAAACTCAAAAAATAGATCTGATTGTCATGCCTTCACGGGGGAGAACAGGAATCTCCCGTTTCTTTATGGGCTCTATCGCTGAAAGAGTGGTTCGCTTTGCTCACTGCCCGGTCATTGTACTCAAGCAGTAGCGGTTTGCGCAGAGATTCGCTGGCGTTTGCCTATCGGATTTTTGCATAGGCCCTATCGGCTCAGCCTTTTGTTGTTTTAAAATAGCTTCACTACATTGGGGATACCTCGCACATTTAAGGTATTCCCAATGATTATTAATTCATCTTTTGTTCAATCGTCTTCTACTCCATCTGCCACTCCACTGCAAAACCATCGTCAGGCTCCAATTATCAGAGCTTGGCGATGGTTTTGGCGATTTAGCAATTTTATGGTGAGTATGTGAGCCGATCGCCTCAAGAACGCCAGCAATGGCTAGCGCAGCAGCGATCAATTGATGCTCAAGACAATTGATGCTCAAGACAGATGCTCAAGACAATCATGATTAGGAAGACTAGGGCTGAAGAGAAGATGCTGAGCACAACTGACCGAGCGCCTTCTCTTCAGCTTAGAGCAAAGTAAGGATGCATTCTTACTTTGTCTTGGTGAGCATTCCTTGTCTTGGTGAGCATTCCTTAGCGCCGTAGGACGACGCAGGGTCTCACCGCTGCTCGGAAAGGCTTCCAGCGTTGGCGTAGCCTTTCCGAGGAGAATGACCATTGTCCTAACTCACTCGACAGAAGCTATAGTCGCTAAGCATCGTTAGAAACCGTTACCGGCTCAACCATTAGCATCTGGCCAGATGTGAGACGCGTCCAATAGTCTTTTAGATCACCGGCGACTTCATTGGAGAGAATGTAGCATCCTAAAAGGTTAGGAAATGCCATACCCAACAGCAGTAAATCACTAAAGTCAATAATGAGCGACAGACTAGTCAAGCACCCTAGGAAGGTACACACCACATAAATGCACTTAAACACCAGCGATGTTCGCTCGCCAAATAGGTAAGTCCATGCCTGAATGCCGTAGTAGCTCCAAGAAATGATCGTTGAGAACGCGAATAGACATACCGCAATGCTTAGTATGACCGGGAACCAACCGACAACTGAGCCAAAGGCTTGAGCGGTCATATCAACACCGCTGAGTTCTGCGCCTGTGTCTAAATAAACGCCGGTAAGAACGATGCTAATTGCTGTCAGATTACAAATGATTACCGTGTCGATTAAAGGCTCAAGCAAGGAGACCAAACCTTCTCGAACGGGCTCATCGGTACGAGCTGCAGAGTGTGCGATCGCAGCTGAGCCAACCCCTGCCTCATTCGAAAATGAGCTGCGGCGAATACCCTGTACCATCACACCGACTAAGCCACCTACGGCCGCTTTAGGGACGAAAGCCTCAGTGACAATAGTTGCGATCGCACTAGGCACCTGACCAATATTGGCAATAATGACAACCAAACAAGCCAAAATATACAGTACAGCCATCGCGGGCACGAGCTTTTCAGCCACCGAGCCAATGCGCTTAATGCCGCCAATAATCACAAATGCTGATAGTGCAGCTAGAATCAGACCAAAAAGCCAAGCGGGCAACCCCGGAATCAAACCAGAAATCGCGGCATAGGCTTGGTTCGACTGAAACATATTCGCTCCACCCAAGCTGCCACCTAAGCAAAGAACGCTAAACAGCACCGCTAGCCCTTGGCCAAGGGGACGCATTCCACGGGCCGCTAGACCTTGATTGAGGTAGTACATTGGGCCACCTAAAATGGTGCCGTCGGGCAGTTGGCGACGATACTTTACAGCGAGGGTGCATTCTACAAACTTACTGACCATGCCGCACAGTCCGGCAACCGTTAGCCAAAACATCGCACCCGGACCACCAAGCTGAATGGCGATTGCCACACCGGCAATGTTGCCTAAGCCTACCGTTCCCGATACAGCCGTTGCTAACGCCTGAAAGTGAGAGACTTCACCTTCATCGTGCGGATCGTCAAACTTACCTTGGACAACTGCGATCGCATGTTTTAGCCCCCGAAAGTTGATAAACCCCATGCGAAAGGTAAAGAAAATGGCCGCGACAAACAACCACAGCACAATAAAGGGAAATCCATTTTCACCGCCGATTTTAAAGAAAAGTAAAACTGCTAGAAAATCGACAATAGGCTGGAAGATACTGTCTGCAAGTGAAGCAGATTCAGCGGCCTCTTGTGCCATGGCAGCAGGAGCGGCTATAGCCATCAACACCAACAGCATTGGCAACATTGCCCAACCGTCTGGTGCCCCTCGAAACCATCTAGCAGACAGTCCCGTTAACCGCCTTGTCAGCCCTCTTATCAGCCCTCTTATCAGGCCCCCTGTCAGATGGACAGGAAGACTGTTCAAATCGTAAAGAAAACTCTTGCGTTTCATCATTTGCGTTTCATTATTTGCGTTTCATCATGCCATCAAAACAAGTCTACTGACTTGCTCGCTGGAATATCCGCAGGTACCCAGAAGACATGCGTTAATAGGCATCCAAAAAACACCACCTAGATACCCAAAGCCCACACACCTAGC
Organism: Phormidesmis sp. RL_2_1; assembly: GCA_012033015.1. GTDB lineage: Bacteria > Cyanobacteriota > Cyanobacteriia > Phormidesmidales > Phormidesmidaceae > Phormidesmis. Next base: position 8,730 of record JAAUPS010000038.1, on the reverse strand, counting down.
CTATACAGCCTACAAACCTAGAGCGCAACTCAAAAAGAGCGCAACTCAAAAAACAGAGTTGGCCACTTATGAACCAAGTCCATTAAAGATTCTAAAGATTCAACTTTTTTAGGCTATGCCGATAGTTAGGAGATTACCACGCAACCTGTAAAAGTACTGTTAAATTAGCTACGCCCCTATCCTAGGGATATATCTATCTAACCTTTCGTATACGTCGATATGTAACGTTAGGCTGTTAATGAGGATGAAGATCGTTGACAAACTTATTGACGTGAAAGTAATTTATACGCACCAAATCCAACGGCGATCATCGTGATTGAAAACAGTGTTGTTAACGTTCCTAAAGCGTACAGCGCCGGAGAAGTGACATTGGTGGTCATGCCAAATATTTCTAGCGGCAGCGTATTGTTTTGCCCTGACACTAAAGATGTACGAACAAATTCGTCGTAAGAAAGCGTAAAGCTAAGCAGCGCGATGCCTATCAGACTTGGCAAAATCAGAGGTAAAACAACTTCTTGAAAGGTTCTGATATCGCCTGCCCCCAAATCTCGGGCAGCTTCTTCGTAAAAGGGATTGAAGCGGTTAAACACACCTAGCATAATCAAGAATGCAAAGGGCACTGTCCAAGTCAGATGCGCCCCTAACCCAGAGGAAAACCAGTTAGTTTGGATGCCAAGCACTTGAAAGGTGATACCAATCCCCAGTGATATCAGCACACCTGGAACAACTAAGCTAGAAATTGTGAGATAAAAGAGCGATCTGGCTCCCTTAAACTGGCTGCGAAAAGCCATGCTGGCCATAACGCTAACCGTAATCGCAATGGCCACAACCAATATGCCTAGACTAAACGATCGCTGAAAAGATTCAATAAAACTACCCACCCGCTGCTCTTGAAAGACTTGACCGAGCCAATAGAAGCCAAAGCTGCGCACAGGAAAGGTCAAAGCGCCGTTTGGCCCTTGCAGAGAAAGGGTGAAGATCGCCAGCATCGGGCCGTAGAGAAAAAGCACGAATAGGCCAAAGAACACAGAAAGAAGATAGAAAGCAAGAGGGCGTTTGTTCATGGGATAAAGATCTTGCTAATGGGGCTCTGCCGGTTAGGGCCGGTTAAGGTCAGTTAAGGCCGGTTAAGGCCGGTTAAGGCCGGTTAAAGCATAAGAGGTTAGAGGCTTAATGCCTCTGCGAATATCAAAGTTCTTTACGAATATCGACGACGCGCAAAATGCCCGTGACCAGAACCAAGGTAACGAGCAACAAAATGACGGCATTAGCCGCAGCTAAAGGATATTGCAGGCTACCAATTTGGGTGCTGATAAGCTTGCCAACAGAGGCTGCCTGCCCGCCGCCCATTAGCCGTACGGTAATGTATTCGCCCATCGTGAGCGTCACGACAAAAATAGAGCCAATCGCGATGCCGGGGGCCGTGAGCGGCAAAATAATTTCTTTGAGCACTTCAAACCCTGATGCGCCCATGTCGCGAGCAGCAGTAATCAGTGTGCGGTCAATGCGCATCATACTGTTAAAAATAGGCGCAATCAGAAAAAAGTTATAGAGGTGCACCATCCCCAGCACAATGGCAAAATCGGAGTACAAAAACCACTCTACGGGCTGTTGAACCAAGCCTATGCTCAGCAAAAGCTGGTTGAGCAAGCCTTCTCGACCCAGCACCGGAATCCAGGAGATCATCCGAATGATGTTGGACGTCAAAAAGGGATGGTGCAGATCAAAAATAAAAGAATGCGCAGGCTTTCGCGTTCGATGTAAAAAGCCAGAAAGTAGGCAACAGGGAATGCAATTGCCAAACAAACACTCCATACCAGCACCACATACTTAAATGTGTTGGCGTAGGTAGACAACGATACCTGTGAGGTGAAAACGCCAATATAATTATCTAGCGAAAAGGCGGGAGTCATGGCATAGCCGTTGAATTGCCAAAAGCTGACAACGACAATCATGACAATAGGAAACACCAAAAACATCAAGAAGATGAGCGTCTGAGGTGCAGCCAAAAGGTAAGGTTGAAGATTTTTCCAGGTTTTGTACATGGCGTTTTGTGTACTTGTCGAAAAATAGAAGAATTAGGCAATCCACCCAGAAAATAAAGCTTGCCCCATTCCTTTTGCTCTTATCCAAAATCAGGAATAGAGCAAAAGGAATATCCAGGTCGATGATGGCTGCGATGATGGCTGCGATGATGGCTTAACTACGCCGCGATAAACTCGTTCCACTTTTGCACGAGGTAAACCTGTTCATCCATGGTTGAATTCCACACGACAACATTCCCCATGCGTTCTTCAAAAGAACCACCGTCTCTGACTGCTCCGGCCTTCTCTAACGTTGTGCCAAACGGATCGACCATATCGACCGCAGCAGGCTTGCCTTCGTACCAGAAGTCCCACTCTTCGGCGGACATGAACTTTTTAGCATTTTCAGGGACGGCGCTGTAGTATCCTTGACGACCGAGGAAAGCTCCTACCCAGCCATCTAATAGCCAGTCCATATAAGCATAAGCGGCATCTAGCTTAACACCTTCTAACTGACGAGAGAGACCGACACCGCCGCCCCAAGCTCGATAGCCTTCTTTCAGCGGCGCATACACACATTCAATCCCTTTTGCCTTAACGGCTGTCACTGCAGGAGACCACATTGACTGCAAAATAACTTCGCCCGAAGACATCAAGTTAACAGATTCATCAAAGGTTTTCCAAAAGGCTCTAAACTGTCCCTCTTTTTTCTTGTCGATCAAAATCTTGGTGATTTCGTCAATTTCAGCCTTGGTCATATTGCCTTTGTCCCCAAAGGTCATTAGTCCTGCGGACTCTACCACCATCGCAGCATCCATAATCCCGATGGAAGGAATATCTAAAATAGAAGTTTTACCTTTGAATGCTGGATCAAACAAATCGGCCCAAGTAGTGATTTCACGACCTACGAGATCAGGCCGATAGCCCAACGTATCGGCGTTATATTGAAAAGGAATCAGCGTTGCCCAGTCTGTTGGGGTTGCTGAAAATTCCTTCGAATCTTGATCTTTTAGGTACATGACCTTAATTGGCGCGGTGCCTTGAGCATTTTCTACGGGCAGTCCGTTGAATTTGCCAGTGGTGAAAAAAGAAGCAATCTGATCGAAGCCTTTGACACGCTTGACATCAATTGGCTGCAAGTTGCCGGAAGGGATCACCAACGGCAAGCTGAAGTACTCCCCGTCAAAGATGTCGTACTGACCGGGTTGTGTGATCGCAATCTGGTTGTTTTCTTCTGTGCTCAGCGCTCGCAAATCCAGCTTAAAGCCTAAGTCTTCTTGAGCTTTGTCGCGAATATCATTGATTTGGGCGACGCCAGTGCCGATAAAGCGGAGGGTAACATCTTTAATGTTGTTGGCGTTCACCTCGGGGCCTGGGGCCGGATTGTCAGGCGTGCCGAGGGGCGCATCAGCTTGGCCACAACGAGCGGTAGCTAGGGCAGCTCCGGTCGCAAGTCCAGTTTGAATTAAGCGGCGGCGAGTAAACTTTGGCATTGTTTTTTATTCTCAAAAAATTTAGGTATGACTGAACGACATAGTCGCCGTAACAGCGGTTTACGTCCTAACAGGGTAAGAAAACGCAATCTTGGGCCGACCAGCGAACGGTGACAGATTGCCCTGTACTCAATCCTGATTCGGCCCAATCAGTGGTGCGAACCTTGTACAGGAGTGACTGTCCGGTGGCTTCTACAACTAGTGATACGCGAGTAGCGTAGCCAGTGAGTTCCACATCCATGATGCGGACATTGACATGATTGACTTGGGCAGAGGGGCTGCCCGCTGACGCATCCGTTTTGGCGCTCAGATGAATCAGATCAGGGCGCACGGAGCAGGCAGCTTCTGAGCCTTTGGGCGCAGAAATTCCTTTGGCAAACAGTGAGCCAATCCCATCAACTTTTAGCTCGATCAAGTCTTTGCCATCTCTATCTGCGATTGAGCTGACGACCTTACCGGCAAAAATATTGTTGTCACCAATAAATTTAGCCACAAATTGGGAAGATGGCGCATTAAACAATTCGGTAGGACTGGCAACTTGGTCAATGTGGCCATGGTTCATCACGACAATTTGATCGGAAAGAGAGAAAGCCTCTTCCACATGGTGCGTCACTTGAATGAAGGTGAGGCCGAACTGTTGTTGAATTTTACGCAGCTCACCACGCATTCGTACCCGTAAGTTTTCATCTAAGGCGCTCAAAGGTTCGTCGAGCATGAGCACTTGGGGGCGGTTCACTAGGGCTCTGGCAAGGGCGATGCGCTGTTGTTGGCCGCCGCTGAGCATGTTGGGCTTACGCTGGGCGGTGTGGCTCAACCCCACGAGTTCTAAAATGTCACCGACGCGCTGAGAACGTTCTGGCTTGGGAATGCGTTTCATTTTTAGGCCAAACTCTACGTTTTTCCAGATGGTTTTGTGGGGAAACAGGGCATAGTTTTGAAACATCATGGCGGTGTTTCGTTGCGCAGGCGGTAAATGGGTCACTTGGCGATCGCCAATAAAAACCTCTCCTTCGGTCACCGCTTCATGACCTGCAATCATCCGCAATGCTGTTGTTTTGCCACATCCACTGGGGCCTAGCAAACAGCAGTAGGCACCGGCTGGAATATCTAGGGTGATATTTTTAATAGCGGTAAAGCTGCCGTATTTTTTGGTGACTGAGCGCAGCGAGACACCTGCAGCAACCGTTTCTAGTTGCCATTCAATTGGCTGGGCGGCATTGGACGCAGTAGCAGCACTGGGCGGTTGAATCTGGAGGGCCATAGAAAACACCAAAAAAGATTAGTTGGACAACAATCATAGAAAGGCAGAAAAATAAACAAAATTAAGGTGAGCAGCGATAGTGTTGATCGAGTTGGAGCAGGGTATGCAACAACACATTGGCCCCCTGCACACACTGTTGCGGGCTGGTAAATTCGGTTTCAGAGTGACTCACACCACACTCACTAGGGACAAAAATCATGCCCATATCGGTAATACGAGCCAGTTCTTGAGCGTCGTGACTTGCCCTGCTAGGTAAGCGCATGTGGCTCAGTGACAGATTTTGACAAACTTGAGTGATGGTGTTTTGAATATGAGAGTTTGCCAAAGACGGATGATTGTACAGCAGCGGAGATAGCTCAATTTGCGTCTGGGTTTGGGCGGCAATCCGGGCCATATCTTCTTGCAGATGCGCCATCAGCCGATCGAGATGATTCTCGTCCAAATCGCGAATATCCAACGAGAACGCTACTTGCCCAGGGATCGTGTTGGCAACATTGGGTGACACCTGAAATTGACCAACCGTTGCCACTTGATCGCCGGGTTGTTGGCCTAGCTCGTGAATGGCTAATACCAGCTTAGAAGCTGCCACTAGCGCATCTTTACGCAGGGGCATAGGGGTTGTGCCAGCGTGACTAGAGCATCCTGTGACGGTAAACATGTAGCGCCGCTGACCGACAATTCCGGTAACCACGCCAATGTCTTTTTGGGCGGCTTCTAGGACCGGCCCTTGCTCTACGTGCAGTTCTACAAAGGCCGCAATGTCGGCAGTGGTGCGCCGTGCGAAGATTCGCTGGGCCCAGTTGCCGCCAACCCGCTCTAGGCAGTGCTCAATTGATTCACCTGTAGCACTTCGATAGATTTCAGCGTCGTGGCCCAGATTACCTGCCATGGCTTTACAGCCGACCATTGTGCGCTCTTCATCGGCAAAAACAATGACCTCAATAGGATGATCTAGTAGCTGCTTGCGATCGCGCAATACCCGTACGACCTCCAACCCAGCGAGCACCCCATAAGCCCCATCATAATGGCCTGCATTGGGCACCGTATCAATGTGGGAGCCGGTTGCCAGCGCTGCGACAGGCTGAGTAACGGGTTGCCGCAGCGTCTGTGACGATTGGGTGTGCAGCAATTGAGTGTGTTCTGGCTGGGTTTGCGCCGACGTGTGCTGGTGCTGACTGTGCTGGTGCCGACTGTGCTGGTGCCGACTGTTCTGCCCGCTGGTGATCAAAGCGCCCAGGATAGCGCCCGATGATATTTCCGGCACGGATCAATTCTGCACCTGCATACCGGCTTCGCGCATCCATCGCTGCACGAGTTCGCGGGCTAAGCAATCTTCCTCACTGAAGGCTATCCGTTGCACCCCACCGTTGGGCAGTGCACCGATATCGGCTAAGTCAGAAATACTGGCCATCAGTCGGTCATGATTAACCTGAAGGGTTGAAAGAAGACTTGCCAAGGGATGCTCCTGTTAAATTTTTATGAGAGATTAAGTTGAACTCTAATGAACTCTAATATTGTTGGTTTTTTTAGTTTTTTGGGTTCTTGTAGGTTCTTTGGGCTCTAGAAAGTACTGACTTCAGGTTTTGGCCTGTTCGATTTTTGTATCGGTAGAGATAATTTTCTGGATAGTACGATACTATCTGAACTTGCGGCTGCCTGTATACTGTATTCCGTCTATTGTATACATAGTACATAGACGCATACTACAGAACTGTATCAAGCTTATCTAAAAAGCTGATTTCAATGATTTCAAAAAATGATTTCAAAAATGAAGTTGAATGAAGTGACCTTGAATGAAGTTGAACCCTGGGGCTAAGCCAAACGGGCAGTTAAAAGCGGGCAGTTAAAAGACCGCTTAGCTGTTGTTGATCGACTGTTGCTCGCGACTGTTGACCGACAAAACAGCCAAACCGTATTGTGAGAGCGTCAACTTATCGTTTTGCCTCTACTGCCTATAGTTGCCTACCTATAGTTGCCTACCTATAGTTGCCTACCTATAGTTGCCTATAGCCTCTACTTTTGTATTGTCACTTTATGTATCGTCTCTACGTCTTTTAGCCTCCATTCCATAAGGTCATAAGTCCATGTCTGAACCTTCTAAAAAGCACGTTTTCATCTGTGGCTCTGCCTTGCGCGGGCAGCCTGACCATCAAAACTTACAGTCCGCTACCTTTTTAGGCGAGGCCAAGACAGCGCCCAAGTATCGCTTACACGCTGTCAAAGATGGCTGGCATCCTGGCATTTATGAAACAGCAGCTAATGGAATTTCTATTCCTGGAGAGATTTATGAGTTAACAGCCGAGCAGTACGACTATTTGGTATCCACTGAACCGCCTGATATGTATCCGGCTGAGGTGCTTTTAGCCGATGGCGCTTGTGCGATCGCTATGCTGTATCCCAAAACTCTGATCGATGAAGGCGGCTGGCCTGATATTTCTGACATTGGCGGCTGGGCAGCCTACAAAGCACAGCAGACCTACAAAGCGCAGCCATAGGAGTGACGATATGGGTCAGGCTGTAAATAAAGTGCTGATAAAAGGCGGACGTATTGTCACTGCCGTTGACGATTATATCGCGGACATTTTGCTTGAAAATGGCAAAATTGAGGCGATTGCCCGGAGCTTGCCAGTCGAAGGAGCCGAAGTCCACGACGCCACCAATCTCTTGGTCATCCCTGGCGGTATTGATGTCCATGTGCATATGGAAACGCCCATGGGCAATGGCGTATATACCTGCGATACCTTTGAGAGTGGCACAAAATCCGCTGCTTTTGGCGGTACTACAACCATCATTGACTTTGCTCAACAGTTTCAAGGCGAAAGCCCCAAGGCCGCGCTAGATCGGCGCTTGGCAGCCGCAGAGCCCCAGTGCTCTGTGGACTATGGCTTTCATGTGATTTTGACCGATGCCAATGACGATGCGATCGCCGAACTTCCCGACTTGGTTAACCGCGAAGGTGTCTCTAGTTTCAAGCTTTACATGGCCTATCCCGGCGTGATGATGGTAGATGATGCCGCCATTTACAAAATCATGCGTAAAGTGGGCAATCATGGCGGCATGGTGAATGTCCATGCCGAAAATGGCATTGTTATTCAGGCGTTGATTGACGAGGCATTGGCTGCCGGAAATACCTCGCCAAAGTTTCACCAAATGACTCGACCTCGGCTGATGGAAGGCGAGGCTACCCATCGGGTGATTCGGATTGCCGAACTCGCCGAAGTGCCGGTTTACATTGTGCATCTTTCAGCGACAGAAGCTTTGGATGCGGTCGTAGAAGCGCGCGATCGCGGCATCCATGCTTTTGCCGAAACCTGTCCGCACTATCTTTTTTTAGACCAATCGGAATATGACCATCCAGGGTTCGAGAGTGCTAAATACGTGATGACGCCGCCCCTGCGAGATCACAAATGTCAGCACGAACTATGGCGGGCTCTAAAGTTCGACGACTTGCAAATTGTCTCGACCGATCATTGCCCCTTTTGTTTTAATGAAAATCCCATGGGGATATTAAAATCCAAACGCTACGGTCAAGACAATTTCAACAAAATTCCCAACGGCGCACCCGGCGTAGAGCTGCGCCTAGAACTGCTCTATGACGGCGGAGTACGAGCAGGAAAAATCAACCTCAATCGATTTGTGCAGCTCACCGCAACAGCGCCAGCTAAAATGTTTGGGCTGTTTCCTCAAAAAGGCACCATCGCCATCGGCAGCGATGCGACATTGTCTTGTTTGATCCCCATAAGCAACATATTCTTAGTGCCAGCACCCACCACTCCAATGTGGACTATTCTCTTTTTGAAGGCCGCAGCATCCAGGGAAAAGTAGAAAAAGTCTTTTTACGAGGGGAAATGATTGTAGATGGAGAGAACTGGCGAGGCCGACCAGGAATGGGACAGTATTTGAGTCGCTCGGCCTCAGGGCGAGTGTTCTAAAGCAACGTCATGGCTCACAT
>JAAUPS010000228.1 GCA_012033015.1 Phormidesmis sp. RL_2_1 | reverse complement strand
TGAGCGGCCATTTAGACGTGCCCTTGGGCCAGCCCTTAATTGTGTATCGCTATACCGCCTATACCTGTCTGGAAAACCTATTCTTCATGGAGAAACCATCTCTAGGGCAGATCGCTTTTGTTATGCCTTGAGCCTAACCTGCGCCTCGGCCTAAATATGTACTGCAAATATGTACTGCAAATGTGTAGTGCAAATATGTACTGCAAATATGTACTGCAAATGTGTACTGCAAATGTTTCTAAGTTGACTAGAGCAATCTGATGAGAGATCTTAAGACTGAGTGGTAATTGGCTTCATTATGGCTCTAACGGAGTATGCCTGCTCGCTTGATTACACTGATACTGAGCTAATGACTCTCTATTCATGGATTCATGAAAAAGTATCGTTTATTAGCGCCTATTGTTTTGTTGTGCTTAACAATTTCTCTTTTGGCGAGCCCTGCAAATAGCCAAGAAAGCGATCTGCCTGCCAGTGTTTTAGATGGTGTTGAAGCTACAAGCGCTGATACGTCTACTCGATCAGTGGTTAATGCACCTAGTGACAATAGTTATTTTGCAGATGTGTTAGTCAGAGGTCAGACTGTATTCCAAGTGGGTAGCCTCAGCGATCTCTCAGCCAGTGAGCGGGCCGCTATTATCAACCGCCGGATAGCTAGCCTATTAGCGCAAACCATGGGTGAGGTTCCTGTCAAAACTTCCTCAGTTGCGGATCAAGGTCTGATCACGCTTCAGGCTAATAACCGGGTGCTGATGACGGTGACTGAGCAAGACGCTCAAGATTTTGGCTTGCCGCTTGAGGTGCTTGCTCAGGATTGGGCCGACAGATTGACGCAAAGCTTTGAGAAACCCCCCATTGCCGTTGATGTCGCACAGCGGTTGAATGCAACGCTTCGCCAGTTGGGTGAAGATGCCCTTGATGGCATACCTGCCCTGCTTGGAGCGCTAGTGGTGGTAGTGGCAACTTGGCTCGTTGCAAAGGGGGTTCGCTATAGTGCGTTTCGTTGGGCGCAGCGCACAGAAGGCGATCGCAGCACTGAAATTTTGATAGGTCGCTTAGGCTATGGTGGCGTTTGGGTCGTTGGTGCGGTGATTGCCTTGGGGGTATGGGGCATTGACTTTGCCGCCATGTTAGGAGCCTTAGGTCTGACCAGCGTTGCTCTTGGCTTTAGCTTAAAAGATGTGCTGAGCAACTATATTTCAGGGGTAATTTTACTGGCTGCGCGGCCTTTTCACATTGGTGACCAAGTAGTCATCAAAGGCTATGAAGGTACCATTACTCAAGTGCAGCTCCGCTCCACCACCCTGAGAACTTACGATGGCCGGATGATTTATCTGCCAAATCAAGAGGTCTTTCAATCGAGCATTACCAATAACACCGCCTCTAAATATTTGCGCAGTTCGGTTATGGTCGGTATTGACTATGATGCGGACATTGTTGAAGCTCGCAATGTGATTATTCAAGCGATCGCCAATCTCAATGAGGTGCAGCCTAGTCCTGTTCCAGAGGTGCTGGTTCGCGAGCTAGCCGCTAGCACGGTTAACTTAGAAATACGCTTTTGGGTAGATTCTCACCGGGCTGGCTTTTTAGAAACGACCTCAGTAGTCGCGCAAAGTATCAAAGAAGCCTTGCAAACGCATGATATTGAAATGCCTACAGAAATTTATACGCTGCTCCTAAAAGATGTGCCAGAAGAGCTTAAGCAGAGAAACGGCAGCATTGTGATCAGTGCTGGCGATGGAGAAGAAAAACACCAGCCTGTGGGATAGAGCTTCTGTCGAGTTAATTAACCCCTGACCCTTTTCCCCTGGCCTTTTTACCTTCACCCAAGCTGGGCATACTCTTTTCACGCCAGCCCTTGAGTCGAGTTCGCCACTAGCGCCATCCAGGCTTGGGCAACTTGCTGAGCAAACTCAGCCGATTGCTCAGCGTACTCTGAGAGCTGCGCTTGTACCTGCTCGCTTAAATGCGGGCGGTTGGCCGCTATCCAGTCATCTTTTTCACTGAGCCAACCCATTACCACCTCCGGTGTCACCTCCAAATGACACTGGAAGCCATATACCTTGTGGCCAATACGATAAACCTGATTTTTACAAGCATTGTTAGTCATCAGCAACTCAGCCTGCTCGGGCAGCTCAAAGGTATCGAAATGCCACTGCATAATGTGCAAGTTTGCAGGGCAATTTTGCAGCCAAGGCTCCTCAGGCCAGTGAGAGGCTGCTGTCGCTGGGCGCTCGGCTAGGTGCAATGGCGAAAAGCCTAACTCGGGCGTTTGGTGGCGATACACTTGGCGACCAAAGGCTCGGGCAATGAGCTGTGCGCCCAAACATACTCCTAATATCGGTTTACCTGCAGTATAAAACTGTTGGATTAATCAACCGTTTGGCGCAGGTGAGGAAACTTATGATCTTCGTGGGCATTCATGGAGCCGCCCAAAATGACTAGGCCATCATAATGTTCTATCGTCTCACCTGCGGGTGGGCAAGATTGCTGCTGAGGCAGCCATGTCAACAGCTTTGCGCCATAGTAAATCAGGTGCTCACCCAGCACACCGATGGGCGCATCTATTGTGTTTTGGATCACTAAAATATTCAATGTACTTGGCCTTTTCCTTGACTATTGCGAATGCATCCTTGCTTTGCTCTACATAGCGATCGCTATCCATCAGGCTCAATACAGTCTCCTTGCTGGGAAAGATAGCCTGCGTCTGAATCACTTTGCACAAAAAACGATTGCCGCACTCAATCGCCTTTGTGGTGTCAATCATATGCCGAATTTCCATCGGGTAGCTGCATATCGCAATGACATTCTCCCGGTTACGCATCCAGAGTCGATGACTGCGCTGATAACTGCCGCCGCAAGCTTCGCGCCCTACGCAACCAACCTCTACTGATCCGCACGCCCCTTGTCAAATCTCTTTTGCTGTTGCTAGCGCTCACCAAGATTAGTCTCATGGCTTTTTTTGCAGTAGAGTCCCTATCAGGCGATTGTAGTGACCCCAAAATGATACTGTTGGCGAACTTAATATTTAACGCTGAACCCACGCAGACTCGTTGATTTAGCTACAAGCATAGGAACGAGTTTACTGGCTTTGATCCGCTATTGTGAAGTTCGCCAACAGTATCAGTAACTGTACAGAAACAAGCGAGCCACTATGGCCAAGCTATGCCCCAAATGCAAAAACACGCAGACAATTGAACATAACGGCGGGCAGTGGTGTTCAAATTGCGGCAAGTTTGCAGTGCCTCCCACATTACGTCGCCCTCCCACTTCTTACCTTGAGCAAAATAAAAAATCCTCGCGACCAATTTTGCTGACCTGTTTTAGTTGCGGATGTAAAGACAGTATGGGTGACGGATGATACGATGATGGAGAATGGATATAGCCTGTACCGGATGCATTCGGTACAGGCTACTCACTTGGCCCGTTGTCCTGCAAAGGTTTCACCAAAATATCTGTACTCTAGCCAAGTGAGAAACGCTATATGTAGAGCCTGTATTGCAGGCATGGCTTATCCCCGATAAAGGTTAAAATAATGATGAAATGTTGGAATTATTCTAATGAAACTCGATCGGATTACGAGCAATCCAAAACGAATGAATGGGCAACCCTGCATCCGTAACCTTCGCCTTACGGTGCGTCGGGTGATTGAGCTATTAGCGACGTATCCCGATCGAGAAGAATTACGTCAAGAGTTTCCAGAACTGGAGGATGAAGACATCCAGCAAGCCTTGATTTTTGCCTCTTCTTATCTAGACGATCGCATCATTGAGCTTTCTAATCGCTATGAAACTGTCGCTTGATCAGGGATTGCCACATTGAGATTTTTCATGCAATCCGGTCTCCGCAGTGGAAAGCTTACAAAATGGAAAGATGAGCGTGGGTTTGGTTTTATCCAACCCGTTGATGGGAGTCAAGAAGTTTTTTTGCATATTTCTGCAGTTAAAGATGCAACCCGTCGTCCACAAGAAAACGATACGATTTATTACCACTGTGTAGTTGACTCAGAGGGAAAAGTTCGTGCTTGCAACGCATTTATTCTGGGAGCAAGAAACAAATCAGCTTCTTCGAGTAGTCACGCTAACCCCTCTGATTCCATCGGTTCGAGATTTCCGATAGTTGAGGTAGTCCTGTTGTCACTTCTGCCTTTGGTTGGGGCTATTCATTTTACATGGACAACGCGCAACCCTCTTCCACTGGTTCTTTATCCTGTAATGAGTTTGGTGACCTACGCCCTATACGCTGATGATAAATCTCGCGCTAAACGAAAGGATTGGCGGACTTCTGAACAAACGTTACATCTGTGCGAACTTACAGGTGGATGGTTGGGCGGGTTTATTGCCCAGCGGGTACTGCGCCACAAAAGTAAGAAAGAGTCTTATCAAGCTGCGTTTTGGGTGATCGTGATCATTCATTACATTGCATGGCTGTTTTGGCTGTTGTTGGGAAAAACCCTATGGTTTTAGCTGTGTTCTGTATATTATCAATCATAATTTTGATGTGGCTTACAATAGAAGGATGCAGGGTTTTACCGCATTTACTGATAAGGAGGGAAAAATGGCAACACTAATCTTGAATGATGAGCAGGTGATTGAACTTGTTAAACAGTTGCCAGTTGGACAGCAGGTAGAGGTGTTCAGATTCTTACTTCTCCAACAATGGGGGAAATGGGAATCACTGTCACGTTATGGAACCGAAAAAGCGAGACTGTTTGCTCAAGGGAGAGGTCTTGACTGGGACGCGATGACTGAGAAAGAACGTGAAGCCTTCATTGATGATGTGGTGCATGAGCACTAATGCATTACGTCGTCGTTTTTGATACTAATATCTTGCTTTCTGCCCCTATTATCCACGAATGGTAATCCATTTCGATGTCTAACTTTGGCAAGAATAGGACAGGTTGAATCTGTAACCTGTCAAGAAATTTTGGATGAATTTGCTGAAAAGTTGCTCGTGAAATTTAAGTTCTCTGAAGAGATGGTATAGGCAGCAGTGGAAGAGGTGCGTGGATTTTCACGCTTAATTGAAATTTCTGGAGCACTCAAAGCTGTTCCAGATGATCCAGATGACGATATGGTTGTAGAGTGTGCAGTGATAGGTAATGTGACTCACATTGTCACGGGAGACAAACATCTTTTATCGTTAACTAGTCACCAACGTATTGCAATTCTAAAAGCAGCAGAGTTTGTTTCATTGTTGTCATCTTCCTAGCGCTCTGCCAGCAGCCCAACAATTCAAATGCAGTGGACGGTTGAGAAATTTTGGTGCTGAGTTCGAGGTAATCTGCCGCCGCTTATCTTGGTCGTTAGGCTGCTTCAAATCTCGGTGAGGACAGCATTTTAATTTTGCTGGTAGAGCCGTGAAGCACTAGGATCGACTCATCCTTATATTGATGCGGTGTATATTGATGCGGTGTCGCTTATTGAGAGGCGAAGAAGTGAGCCGAATTGTCTTAACCACCATTGGATCTTTTGGAGATTTGCATCCCAAGATTGCGATCGCACTTGAGTTACGTCGTCGAGGTCACAATGTGGTGTTTGCCACTCATCGAGAATATCAGGCCAAAATCGAAGCGCTAGGATTTGAGTTTCACCGTATGCGACCTGACAACACCGCCCTCAACGATCCTCAAGAGATGGCACGCATGATGGATCTGAGGACAGGCACAGAGTATGTGGTTAGAAATTGGGTTTGTGCCAGTTTGCGTGAAACTTACACAGACTTGATGAACACCGCTCAAAATGCCGATCTCATTATCAACGGTGAAGGCGTACTAGCGGCTCGATTAGTCGCAGAAAAACTAGGCATTCCGTGGGTATTGACGGTGCTGCAACCCCTGGCCTTTCTCTCTGCCTACGATCCGTCCGTTCTGCCTGCACTCCCTGCCATCTTCCAACTACCCGGCTTAAACGTCATTGCCCAACGCGGGATTAGACCCCTCTCCAAAATCTTGTCAAAAGCTTGGGCAGAACCCGTTTACCAACTCCGACAGGAGATGGGTCTACCGCCCCTCAAAGGCAACCCATTGGTTGACGATAAATATTCTCCGGATTTGGTTCTAGCGATGTTTTCAGCCATCCTTGCTAAACCCCAACCAGATTGGCCGATGAACACAGTACTCACAGGGTTCACCTTCTACGACGGCAGTTCGGACGGTAGACAACTTCCCCCCGAACTAGAGCAATTTCTGAATGCAGGTGAGCCACCGATGGTATTTACGCTAGGGTCAGCCGCAGTGGTGTCTCCAGGAAAGTTCTATGAGGAAAGCATTAAAGCGGTCCATAGTTTAGGCCGCCGTGGTGTACTTCTGATGGGTAGAAATGTGCCGCCAGCCCATCTTTCCAGCAGTATGATTGCGGTGAACTATGCACCGTACTCTCAGCTTTTTTCGCGAGCCTGTGTGATCGTTCATCAAGGCGGCATTGGCACAACGGCTCAGGCATTACAAGCGGGTCGGCCAACGTTGGTGACACCTTACAGTGTTGATCAACCGGACAATGCTGCTAGAGTTGAACGCCTAGGGACGTCACGAACGGTTGCTCGCAAGCAATACACAGCAAAACGAGTTGCCAAGCAGCTAAACGAACTATTAAAGAATCCTAATTATGCAGCCAGAGCCGCAGAGATTGGAGTCATTATTAGGGCAGAAGATGGGGCGAATGTAGCGTGTGATGCGATTGAAAAACAGCTTAAAGCTGCTTAAATTTTACTGTGAGCACCAGCCGCCCAACACTGCGTTGGGCGCGGACGGTACAGAGGTTTTCGGTGGACATTCGAGGTATTTGCCGCCGCACAACTTCACTGTTAGGCACCTACTTGAAAACTCGTTGAGTGAATATGAGCACTACTACAAAACAAGACAAAAAAGCATATCGGTTGCTTGAATATCCTGAAGAATATCCTGGGCTTCTCGAACGTCGTGAATTTGATCGCAAACTTCTTTTGTTTCGCTATCCTGCGTTTGAAATAAATACATCCTGGTCTCTTTTTAAGACTGATAAAGCATTTTGGATAAGACGAATTGAGTGGGATCGTTCTAAGAGGTTTCCCTCTGAAGATGCTGAACCTTTCACGTTTGGCTGCGAAGTTTCCTGTTCATCAGAATTGGCAGAGAATATTTTGTCATCATTATCTTCAATCGCATTTTGTCCACTTAAGCAACCAGAGCTGATTGGGCTAGATGGAACCATTCATGGCATAAAAACTGGAAATTACTGGCTATCTTGTTCTTTGCGTTGGTGGGACTTGCCTACTGATGATTGGCAACCTTTGGCTCAATGGTTTGACAAGTCTGTTAATATGTTTGAGCGAATTTTGCCAAAGAGTACTTGCAGAAGCGTATAAAATGTATAAAAAGTCCGCAATGACCCTACTTAAATTTACTAATGCTATTCTATTGGCTGTAATTGCCTAACAACGCCATACAAGGGACGCTCGAAACACGTTCTCAATTGGCTTATTTCTATTTTTGCTCGCGCCCCTGATGGCGAAGCCGTTATGCTGAATCGGAATCGAACAACGCGATCAAGAGTTGATCTACATAATCGGAAGATGACTTGCATATGAGTTCAGGTACACTGCATCGTCTATCCGCCTTCACCGACACCCCAGATGGGGGCAATCCAGCAGGGGTTTGGGTGGGGGAAGCATTACCAGACCCCGAAGAAATGCAAAGCATTGCCTGCGCCGTTGGGTTCTCGGAAACGGCATTTGTCGCCCCGACAACTGGATTCGATCGGACGATTCGTTACTACAGTCCGACAACAGAAATCTCTTTTTGCGGTCATGCCACGATCGCGACAGGGGTAATGCTAGGTAAAACTAATGGCGATGGCACCTATCAGTTGGCGACAATGGTGGGAATGGTGCCTGTCACGGTGCATCATCGCGATGGGCGATATCAAGCCTCGCTCACCTCCGTCGAACCGATGCATAAATCCGCACCAGAGCTAGTCGTTTCTAGCATTTTGGAAACATTGGGATGGACGCAGCGCGATCTCGATCTGACAATTCCCCCTGCTCAAGCTTATGCAGGCGCTTGGCATTTGGTACTTGCAGTCACAGCGCAACACCGTCTTAATACGCTCAAGTATGACTTTGAGCGGCTGAAAATGTTAATGTTGCAAGCCAACCTGAC
>JAAUPS010000227.1 GCA_012033015.1 Phormidesmis sp. RL_2_1 | reverse complement strand
TTCGTCAATCAATGGTTGAATTTGCTAATCAATCATTCGTGAGCGATCGGCATATGATTGCCGTTTCAGTCCCGATGGTCGGGATTAGGGGATGGCGCGTCCGGGCTCTGTGATGTCCATTCTATAGGTATTTCGCGGATGGTTTTGGCAAAGGTGTGATTTTTCCTTGAGAGCAGAGGGGAAAATCGCGTTTTTGAATTTGCGAAAAACTTTGAAAGTATTGATTTGTCTAGGTTCTGTCGATTTGGCCAACCTCCTAGGAAAATTGACCTTGCTTTACTTTGCCAGAAAAATTGAAAAAATGCTACGGCTGAATGTTTTTTTGTAAAAAGCGCTCAAAAAATATTTGGTTTAGGTTGCGGAATTTTGGGCTCAAAGGGTGAAAGGTTCATTAGGAACTGGTGATATCTCACGAACAGCAAGGCATAGCCATTTAGACAAAACTGTTTTTGCCAAAGCGAAGCAAAAATCTTAGTCTAGATTGTTTTAGAAGTGTTGTTTACTCTCGTAGGAACAGATGATTTGGCAGCCTATGGTGAGTTTGCTAGCTGTTAATCTTTATCCGCCGTAGTTCCAACCTGTTGCTTCTAATAATAATGGTTTGCCCTCGCGATGCTCACCTGCGCCGATGACCTCTGCAACAAATACGGTGTGGTCTCCTTTCTCAACAGCACCTACGACGGTGCATTCCACATAGCCCAAAGAATCTTTAATGATCGGGCAGCCGGTCTCGTCACCTAGATAAAATTCGATTTCTTCAAATTTGTTGCCGGTGCGGCGCAGGGGCTTAAAAAAGTTTTGAGCGATCTCTTTTTGATTGTCTTCTAAAACGCTCAGGCTGAACACGCCGCTTGCTTTGATCATGGCATGGGAGGTGGAGTCGGCCTTGACGCAAGTCACCACAAGCGGCGGCTCAAAGGAAGCTTGCATCACCCAGCTTGCCGTAAAGCCATTGACGTTGTCGCCTTCTTTTACACCGCAAATGTAGATCCCGTGAGGGATTTTGCGGAGCATGGTTTTTTTGGCAGCTTCGTTTAGCATGATGGATTCCTCTTTGTTTCACGGGTTGTCTTTAAGTCTATGACAAAGGGTGAGTGCAGGGATCGTCCTTGGGTTAGGAATTGGTTTATTTTTAGTTTGGCTTTTTGGGGTTTGGCTTATTGGTGAAGGTTACTTTTTGGCAATTCCTGCGGCTCTGGCAACTTCTTGCACGGCGGCTGAAACGGCTGGTGAAACGCGTCGATCAAAGACTGATGGCATGATGTTGTTGGCGCTAATTTCGGTGTCTGGGATCAGTGCGGCGATCGCTTTACCGGCTGCCAAAAACATTTCTGTGGTAATCTCTTGGGCGCGACAATCTACAGCGCCACGGATAACACCAGGAAAGGCTAGCACATTGTTAATTTGGTTGGGGTAGTCGCTGCGTCCGGTGGCCATCACGGCCACAATGCCTTTGACTAGCTCGGGCTGAATTTCGGGCACCGGATTGGCCATGGCAAAGACGATGGGCTGATCGGCCATAGACTCTACCATTTCTACGGTGACGACGCCCGGTGCGCTGACTCCCATGAATACATCTGCACCGACCATGGCATCGGCCAAGGTGCCGGGATGGGGGGTGGCAAACTCGCGCTTGGTTGCAGTTAAATCGGTGCGATCGCGACTAATCACCCCTTTAGAATCACAAATTATCAAATTTTTCACCCCGGCCTGTTGGAACAATCGCCCCATCGATAGGCCCGCTGCCCCGGCTCCGTTGATGACCAGCCGAATTGTCTCAATTTTTTTGTTGACCAGTTTTAGGGCATTGGTCAGCGCTGCTAAGCTGACAATCGCCGTGCCGTGCTGATCATCGTGAAAAATTGGAATGTCTAGTTCGGCCTGCAGCCGCTGCTCAATTTCAAAGCAGCGCGGTGCACTGATATCTTCTAAGTTCACCGCACCAAACACTGGCGCAATCCGCTTTACCGTCTCAATAATTTCTTCGGTATCTTGGGTCGCTAGGCATATCGGAAAAGCATCGAGTCCGGCAAATTCTTTAAATAGCATGGCTTTGCCTTCCATGACCGGCATTGAGCCTTCAGCGCCCAAATTGCCTAGCCCTAGCACCGCGCTGCCGTCGCTGACAATCGCCACTGTGTTGCCTTTTATCGTCAAGTCGTATACCCGTTCAGGATGGTTGGCAATTTCCACGCACACGCGCCCGACCCCTGGGGTATAGGCCATGGCCAAATCATCCTGCTCTCGCAGCGGAATTTTGGCTTCTACTCTGAGCTTGCCGCCTTGGTGCAAAGCAAAGGTGCGATCGCGCACCGACAGGACTTCTATATTTGACAACGCCCGCACCGCTGCCTCTATATTGTTGGCTGCTGCGGTACTAGCCGCATCTACCGATATTTCTCGGATGATGTATTCACGGCTTTTTTCAACCACGTCAATATTGCCTAAGTTGCCTTCTGCCTTTGCGATCGCCTCTATCACCACCGCCAACTGACTCACCTGATTGGGTAGCTTGATACGGAGCGTTAGACTATAGCTAGGATTCGGTGTCAAACTGACCATGAGTTACAACGATGATGAAGTGAGGAAGGATGAACAATGAGTAAACCGGTACGGCTGCAGAAAACCAATGAAATAAGAACGATGCAACGATGAATAATTATGAATAATAAGGGTATCGCTTTTTTATCCCATTCAAGCAATCATCGACTTTAAAAACAGTAGGCGCAAACCATTATCTCCTGCCGATATGCCTACTTCATCGTTTATTCTTCATCGTCTTTTATTTGCCTATGCCTACTCTGTATGCTGAAATCGACATCAATGCCCCTCAAAGCGTTGTTTGGCAGGCCCTGATTCGTAAAGATCAGTGGCGTTTTTGGAATACCTTTCTGTACGACTGTGATCCAGGCTTACCCATCGCTCGCGGCAATGAGATTTTTCTCTCCATGCAGCGACTAGAAGGCGATGAAGAAACTGAGTTTCAGCCGGTAATCACGATGCTGCGGCCCCCCACAATGTTGCGCTGGATATCGACTATTCCGGGGCTGCGCAGTGAGCATATGTTTGAGCTGCGCGAAACCGTACCGGGGCGCACCCGCTACATGCACCGTGAGCATTTTTCTGGCATTCTCTCTAAAGTATTTTTGCCCTTCATCCGTCAAGATGAACGCCAGGGGCTGCGCCGTATGGCCCAACAGCTCAAAATGCATGTGGAAAATACAATGCTGGGCAATTCGACCAATGAGGGCTATCGCCATCAGCCCTACAGCAGCGGCCCATACCCGGAGCGGCCATACCCAGAGCGGCCATACCGAGAGCAGCCATACCCAGAGCGCGGCTACAATGCTCCTGGTTATGAGCGTGGTTATGATCCTGGATATGATCCTGGTTATGATCCGGGCTATGCTCCTGGTTATGAGCGTCCGCCTTACCCTGACGGTGGCTATGGCGGCAACTATCCCCGCGATGATGACTACCGTCCTCGCCGCCGCCGTTAAGTGTCAGCTTTCGCTCCCTATTGACGTTACCTATTGAATATATTTCTTGAATATATTTCGAGTATTTCGAGCGTTACCGGCGTAAACTTTCTCCCGTTTTTCCGGACTTGGGCCTGGGCTAGCTGTTCAGTTTAGCTACATACCGGGTTATCTCCGACTAAAGTGGGTGAGGGTTTATGGGACGTTTTTTAAGCGCTACGTTGTTTGGAACAAAAACGATTAAGTTTGTCACGCTTTTTTGTCTGAGCGTTGTGGTTGTTGTCGGTCTGTTGGCGCAGCCTGCTCCGGCTGACGATGCGGCGATTAATCGCCAGGTCAGCGGGCTGAAAACAGAGCTTGAAGCGCGGTTGGGCTATCGCTTTACAGTGCCTATTCAGGCGACTTCTGCAGATTATTATCAAGCGCGGCACACGGCTAGCGATGGGCACTATGCCCGTACCCTACAGGCTGTTGCCGACCCCCGTAAAGCGCCCAGCGATCCGACGCGCTGGCTCGATCTGGTCAGTGATGAGGCGATTGAGGCCGGAGTGCACCGGGGGGTGGATTTGCCCGCGGCGCAACTGTGTTTGATTGTGCTGGCTGACCGCTGGGTGGACTTGAGTGATGCAACCTTGCAGCGCAGTATGCTGGTGCATGAAATGTACCACTGTTACCAAAATGAACTGCTGGGCGATCGCCGGTTGCCGTTGTGGTTTCAAGAAGGTTCTGCGACTTGGGCGGGTGAATCATTTGTGGGCGGTTCGGCCTTTACTGCTCGGCCCTTACCCGGTGCGCGCGCGTCGCTTTGGCGGCAGTACTTATCTAACAATGCGGTATTGAGCGATCGCGCCTACAATGCCATGGGTTTGTTCTTTCATTTGCAGCATTTAGGGGTTAATCTTTGGCGTGATCTAGACGGCATGTATCGAGGGTTTGCTTTGAGTACAAACCCCTATGCGAGCCTAGAGCAACTGCTGAGCACCACCGATAGAACCAACTTTTTGCAAACCTGGGCCATGGGCCTAGAGCGTAGTGCCAGCGCTGCCGAGTGGAATACCAGCGGCGCTGCGATCACCGCCGATAGTCGGGGGCACACCCCCCTACCGCTGACTACTTCCGAAGCCGGGGCCGGTTTGAATGTGCCCCCGACGGCCCATGGCTTATTTGATATCAACATGCCATCAGGGCAAATTGTCGAAGTGGTGGTAGACGATGGCTACGGTGGCCTGCGCTGGGGTGAGGGGGCGACGACTCGTGTGACCCCTGGTTTTGGCCAACAGTACTGTGTGGGTGATACCTGCCAATGCCCCGATGGCAGCAGCCCGCCGGGGGTGGTTTCGGTTGACAGTGGTCGGGGCTTGCTCGCTGTCACGGCGGCCCCTACCGCTAGCTTGAGTCCCGATAGCCCCCGCGCCTTTGTCGCTGCAATTCAAATCGAATCGCCCTGTGAAGAAGAAGAAGAAGAAGCGCCTACCTCGATGCCGGGGGGTGGTGACACGGGCGATCGCGCCAGCGGTACCAGCTATGGCGATCCGCACATCATTACCTATGACGGCTATCGCTATAGCTTTCAAACGGTGGGTGAGTTTTTGCTCACCGAGTCCCAAGATGGTCATTTTGTGGTGCAGGCGCGGCAAATTCAGGTGCCCGGTCGATCGATTTCGCTCAATTCAGCGGTGGCGCTGAAGGTGGGCGATCACCGGGTCGCGATTTATGCTCAAGGTGCCCCCGATGGGCGATCGCCTTTATGGATTGACGGCGTACCGACAGCGCTCGATCGCGGTACGTTGGCCTTGGCTCAAGGTGGTGCGATTACAAAGCGCGGTGATCGTCATTACACAGTGGATTTGCCGACGGGAGAGCAGGTTGCTATTTTAGGCATTCGCGCAGGCGGCAGTGATTTTTTGAATATTACGCCTTGGATTAGTCGCAATCGCCAGCAGGGCCAGTTTGTGGGCTTGCTCGGTGATTTTAATGGCAATGCTACCGACGATTTACGCAGTCGCAATGGTCAAGTGGTGCCCTCCCAAAATGCCTACGCCCCGATTACCCAGCTTGTCACCCGCGCTATCAATATTCCACTGCCGCTGAACCAACTGCAGACAGCCTTTTTTGAGCAGCTTTATCGGCAGTTTGGCGACAGTTGGCGGGTTGCCCAGGCCGATTCTCTGTTTGACTATGCTCCGGGCGAATCGACTGAAACCTTTACCGATCGGGCTTTTCCTAATCAGTTTCCCAGTTTGCTAGGGGTAGCACCGGAGCGGATTCGCGCTGCGACGCAAACCTGTCAAGACACAGGCATTGAATCGCGCTTTCTCGAAGGCTGTGTCTTTGATGTGGCAGCAACTGGGGAGTCTGGATTTGCCCAGGCGGCGCTAAATGCGGTGGCAGAGGTGGTGGTGCAAGAGGTGCGCGATCGCGTGGAAGATGAGGTGCGCGATCGCCTAGATGAGATCATCCCCATTCCCCTACCGGGCCGATTTCCCTTTTAAGCCAATTCAGGCAAGACCAATTTGGGCAAGGCCAATGCTAGTAAGACCAGTCTAGTAAGACCAGTCTAGTTCAGGGGGCTGAAGGAAAGCTGGTAGCGATACAACGCTACCGGCCTATCTTTTGCCTGAAAGTAGTCTGGATCTTGTGGTGAGAGATAAATCGCGGTGATTTGATCGGCGCTAAACGGAAAGTTAGGGTCTGAGTGCCTGCGGTAAATGGTGGTATTTTCGACCTCGTTGAGGTAAATCATTGGCCCATGATCGGCATTTTTGAGATTGCGAAAATACTGCTGAAACACTTCTGTCGTGGCAAACGCTGCCGCATTCGGCGTTTCTACCATGCGCCCTGTGACCGTTGAAATGAGCTGTTGATTATTCTTAAGCCAGGTAATTTGCCGGTTAGGATCTTTTGGGTCTACCTTGACAGCCTTTACCCCGTCATCACCGAGGTAAGCCCTGGCCAAGCTCAGGCTATTAAAAGCGCGATCTGAGACAATTTGAATATCATCTGCCCTGGCGCTGGGCAATGTCCGGCTCATGAATCGTCCTTTGGAGACCGTTTGCGGCACAAAGCGAACCGTCGCGGTCACCGGCTGATGCAAAAACTGCCGATTGCCCTCAAATCCTGGTGTGTTAATTTCTGGTGCTAGCGGTGCCACCATATCTATCAGCGTAGCGCTCATTCGCCAGGTGCCTGCCATCCATTTGGGGTAGGCCAAGTCACCTTCAGAGCGCTGTACAGGCGGCTTGCTTTGCCAATTGGGAAAGGACTGTTGCCGCTCAGTCAGCGTTTGGCCCACGGGCTGGGCCACTGCCTGCGCACTACACACGAGCCACACAAATACCAGCAATGTGATCCACAGCAGATTTTTCCGCAAGCGTTTCCAGAGCAAGCTTTTCCCTTCGGAATCCATAGGTTATGCAGGCCAGCTCATGCGGGCCACTCGATTGCAGTCAAAATCATCACTATAGCGTTTCTCACTTGGCTAGACACTTCTCCATACTTTATAAACAGCATGGTTCCACATAAACAGCATGGTTCCACATAAACAGCATGGTTCCACCGCCAAGCTGTGCGCAACACGCCTGGAAAAAGTCGCGATTAACCGTCGCTGATGACATCACAGTGCTTTCGGTAGCTTGTGGATGTCTTGATGTCTCCCCTGTGGCCAGCCTGTCGTTGAGGCGGCTTTTGACCACTGGTGTGGCTAGTTTAGTCAGCTCTGCTGTTGAGCAAGTTGCGCACAAAGCCTGAGAACCGTGAGCAGTTGCGGCGATTGAAATCGTAGGTGGCGCTGTTGCAGGCAAAGTCTGCGCCCGTGCTGAGGGCGTTGACGAATGTTTCTTGCCTGGGGAAGGCTGCAGAGAGCAGCGTTGAGAATTCATTGTGATCGCCGGTCAATAGCACCGAAATGAGCGCAGGCACATCTAAGTTGGCTGATGCGATCGCCCCTCGCACATTGCCCATGACAAAGGCTTGGGCAATGTTGGCCATGTGGGTGGCTAAGGCCGTTCTGAGCAGCAGCACGGGCAGCCCTTTGAGATTCGCGTCGCTATTTCCGGCAATTTTGCTGATTTTGCCCAGGGTTTCATCACCCTTGATGGTCGCCTTTAGGGTTGCTTCATCCAACGCCGCCAAATCATTCGCCAATATCGTCAAATCATCCGCCCCTAGGTTCATTGCCAAGAGTGCTTTCACGGCTGCTTTGTCAGAGGGGCTCCACTGCGCCATTTCTGCGGCGAGCAGTGGTTCAGTGAGCTGCCGTGCATCGGTCTGCTGCCGTAGATTTTGGGCTGAGTTCGTGGTGAGTTGGCGCTGCTCAGGAGTCGTTGCGCTCAACGGTTTGGCCGCTAGCGATGGCAGGAGCATCCCGAGTGAGAGTGCAGCCGTGGTGATGGCGATGCTGACTAGTTTGCGACGAGTTGGGTGGTTCATTTCGTTTTAATGGAGAGCAGTTTTGATATGGAGGCAGTTTTTGAGAGAAGGCATATCCTCGATCAACTTCCGCGCTAAGTTCGCTAATCCGCACAAAATATTTCGTACTGCCGCCGCTAGGAGCGACTACAAAGCTTCGGTACACTCAAGTTGGATTTGTAGATATTCAGTACGCAGATATTTCAGTATTGAGAAAACAAGGTTAAATATCCAGTAGATATCTAGCCAGT
>JAAUPS010000226.1 GCA_012033015.1 Phormidesmis sp. RL_2_1 | reverse complement strand
TCCATAGGGGTAGCAGCTCAAATTAGCTCAGTTACTGATCACAATCATGACATACAGCGGCGGGCGGATGTATATCTCAAAAGCATGGCTTTACCTCGGTGCCTTGCTGCTTTTCAGCAAGCGTTTGCATATAGCGGTTTGCGGATATGGCGTTTTTCACTTGGCTAGACTACAGATATTTAGTATTTCGGTGAAACCTTTACAGAACAACAGGCCAAGTGTCCAAAGCTATATTCAGTATTCAGTGTCGTTATTCAGCGTATGATTCAGTGCATTTTCCCCGACACTGAGAAATATCCTCTGGGTGAATTTACGTTTTTTTACACCACAATCTTCATAAAACAAGCAGGATTGCGTAGTTATTCGGAGGTAAGCCCACGGACAGTTGTGAGATTACTAGGGTAGTGATAGTACGTAACCACTCTCTTCGTCAGGTAAGCATCTACTATGAAATCGTCACTCTCTGCAATGATGCCAAGCGATTCTTCAAATCGCTATCTTTCTTGTTCACTGTCTAGCCCTTTATCTCCTTTACTGGGCGATTCGCTCAATCGCTCATCTAGCGAAACGGTAGCTTGTCCTAAATGCAACAGGCGCTCTATTGTTATGCGATCGCCCAACACCGTCGATTGTCTCAACTGTAGCTTCCACAAAGAACTCCCTGTGGTTTCGCGCTCTCGCCCTGTCGCAGTGATTTCTTCTGATCCTTACTACACCAAGAAAATAGATAGCTTAGACGATATCCCGTCAGCAGATAAAGCTCAGCCTTTATTATTCGCGGCGATCGCAGTCATCTTCGGTATTTTGTTTCTTTAAGCTGCCGCCTGCGGATATATACCACCCTAGCCGCCTGCGGATATATACCAACCCTAGCCGCCTGCGGATATATACCAACCCTAGCCGCCTGCGGATATATACCAATAGTAAGTCGCCATCGGAATCACTGTCGCGGCAATCAACAGCACCACGACTAGTGTGGTAGAAGAGCCGCGAGTTGCCTCAGTTTCTTCAGCCGTCGCGAAGTTTCTATCCGTATCTACGGTGTTGTCATACTCCGGTGGGCCAGGGTCTGTCTCGCCTGATAGCACAGCCACCAAACGATCAGTCGCATTCAAAAATGCCTGATTATATTGGTTCCCACGTAGCAGAGGCACCTTCATGGTTTCACCAATGACGCTTTGTGCAATCTCAGGTGTGAGCATTTCAGCAGAATTTTCGCCTACGCGAATCCCCATATTATTGGTCACATCGTCTAGCACGATCACCGTTTGGTTCGCTTGAGCTTCAACGCTCGGAAACCAGCGTTCTATCAACTGATCGGCAAAAGTTTGGGCCGTTTCGCCATAGTCTAATCGGTGAATGGTCACCAAGCGAACTTCATCGCCCGTCGCTTGTGCAAGCTGTTTGAGCGCGCTTTCAATTTTGCCTTCATTGAGTCGGGAAATTTGCTCGGCTTCATCTAGCACCCAAGTACTGGAAGCGGTTTGCGGCATACTGTAAATTCCGGTTGCCAAGGCAGGTGCAGCCATCGCTTGAGTTGCGCATAGGGCAATGGCCAACATCAAATACAGCTTGAGCGCTAGCTGACGGAACCAGCCAAAAGATTTTGACATGGGCTTTAGGAGAATGGGGGAACAGGGCCTAGTGAAAACACTGGATGAAAAGCACTTTAGGTGTAAGTGAAAATCACTATATAAGTTACCGATTCAATCATCAGGGCCTACTAAAATCATAAAGGATAGTGGGGAAGTCGGGGCGCTAGGGTAAAAAGCCATGCTGTCGTAGGATTTTTTGCAAATTGGTTTCAGTTTCTAGTAAGCAGGCATGACCACTTTGGGGCAGCAACATCAGTTGAGCATAGGGAAAGCGAGACTGTAAACGCTTCGCTTCACGCGTTGAGGGCAAAAGCCGATCATGGCCTCCGGCAATCAGGAGTACGGGATGATTCACCCGCTCTAAGGGTAAACGCTCCACATCAAAGCGACTCAGCAGCGCCATTCGCCAAGCCGCTGTTGCCGCAGGGACCGCATTCATGGCCTTTTCTAGAGCTGCGCGATCGCGCTGAGTAACGCGATGGGATTCAATCAAAATGGTACTAGCCACTGCGCACCATAGCGATAGACCATATCGGGTAGCTGGCGAGTAATGAATGAACCTAATTGCATCCAAGGCAATCGCCGAAAGGAGGAGGCGGGGTTAACCAAAATGATTCGATCAAAAAGTTGAGGGGCGAAATGTACCATCTGCATGGCTAGGCAGCCGCCAAATGATTCCCCGCACAGATACACCGCACGACGGCAACCGCTCGTTCGCTGCTTTGGTTCATGCGCTAAATCTTGAGATAAGGCTTGGACTTTAGAGACGGCTTGCTTGTTTAGCTCTTGGGTAATCAGTCGAACAAGTTTTTGGCATAAAGGCTCCCATTCAGTTGCATCGTCAGGCGAAATCACCACACAGCGAATATCAAACCAAGGTGCCAAACGATCTATTTGAGTTCGCAAAAGGGTACCTGCCCCATCCATTCCTGGCAAAAACACAAACAGTGGCTTGCTAGGCTGCATTGGCCGAGGGGACAAAAGCCGCACAGCCTCGGTTGGGGGTTGGTCGTTCTGGCGCTCTGCGATACTTTGATTCGACAATGCCTCCTTGCTGACAACCATCAGTAACAGCCTGCCTTGAGTAAAGATTGAATACTGCAATGACAGCGATCGCTCAGTTCACTGGCTATGTGGCTCGCTTGTCGCCCCCGATATGCCTGATGCCATACCTCATCAATGGCAATAGGCTGACCTATCGTTACCGCTACCTGTTGATAAATCACGGCTGGGTGCAAACCCGATTGCTCGAACAGTGGCTCACTGGGATCAAATAGACTGAGCCACTTAAAGGGAATGGTGGGCTGCTGTTTTTCTTCTAAAGCCACAATGGCGGCAGGTACCACCTGGAGGTTGGCTATCGGCGCGCGTAGTGCCAAGTGGGCAAATCCTCGATGAAACTGACCTACTTGATTTGAAGGGGCAATGTTCACCATTGGGTCAGTGCCTTCGGGGAAAACACCGATGGATTCTTGCGATCGCAAAAAGTGTGTGGCTTGTTTAAAAAATGTCCGCCCCCGCTGCTCAGGTTCATCCAAAGGGAAACAGCCCAAAGCCTTGACCATGTTTCGCATCACGGGGACTTGCGCCATGTAGTGGTGGCAGGCAAAATGCACGGGCTTGGCCGCCGCCACCATGAGTAGGGGCGCATCTAAAAAGCTGCGGTGGTTGGCAATCATTAAAAAGGGCGATCGCGGCAGCCGTTCTATGTCATGCAGCCGAATGCGAATACCCATAGAAAAGAGCATCCAGCGAGAAACTTCTAAGGGACTCAAGGACGTTTTGAGAGGCACTATCAACAAATATGGAGGAAAACAAGGGACTATAGCCTCTGTCGAGTTAGTTTAGGACAAGAATGCATCCTAACTTTGCTATAGGACTAAAAATGCTGGCATGGGCTCAAACATTAAGCTCAACATCAAGCTCAACATCAAGCTCAAACATTAAAAAGACGGCTGGTAGCCGCCTTCTTTTGATTGGCCAGTTAGAACATGCCAGTTAGAACATGCCGCATGGGTCTCTTATTATAGCCGCTGCGAACTTTCGTTGCTGTATACCACTACATAGCACTGCATAGCACTATATAGCGGTACCCAAATGCATCCGGATACCGCTATATAGCGACTTAACACTACGGTAATTCACCGCGAAACCAATCACCGCGAAACCAATCACCGCGAATCTGAATAGGCCCTAGCCAATGCTGTAAGCCGCAACCGGACGATGGCACAGCGCCGGTGTCTCAATGGGGACAACACAGCCGTTGGCGATTGCATCATCTAAAATAGCCAGCAATCGCCGCTCCTGACAGGAAAGTCTGCTAGTGCGATAGCTGCCCACTTGCGCCGCGACACCGGGTGCTAGCTCACCATTGATCATCGCTGTACGAACCAGCAATTCCAATCCCTTTGATCTCGACTTAAAGTTTGACATGGAAAACATTCTCGTTGAACCCTAATGACTCACATTCCTGTTTTCTTTAAGTCGGACTACGCTCCGGACAAAAATATCAGAAACTCATTTTAATCATTAGGAAGTTGACATTACCTCAAAGCTTTTAACCAGCTTTGAACTAATTTTTCAGGTACATCAAATGTAGCTATTTGATGTGATAACTCGCTCCGTTAAAAGAACTATTTTTCTTAATGTCGATGGTAAAAATAAATGTATTTTCTCAAAAAAGTCCGTATACATAAGGATTCAAAGTGTTTTTTGAGTGCTGCTCGATTTATCTAGATAGGGCTGTATGGGGTAAACCCAGAGCGACAGACGAGCAAATACTATTAAGTTTCTTGCGAAATCAACGACATTTAAATCATTGTTATCTAGTGCTTATATGGAGAATTTATGATGGGGCTGATTGTTAAATTAATTTTTTTGCTTGTTATCAACAATAATTATTAAAGGGTTTTGTTTTTGTCCTTAAATATTATCAGTAATACTTAAGTGAATTCACTAATTTTTCGTTATTTTTGCTGAGCTTCACACTTCTTGGCCACGCTTATTTAAATAATTTACAAACGGCCTCAAAAGCTGTCAGTTATTATCAGGTTGCGTTTGCTGTTGGCTCAGATGTGGGAGCAGATCGATCAGGTACTGTCAGATACTGTCAGGTACTGTCAGATACTGTCAGGTACTGTCATATCAGAAGTCTGGGCGGCTAAGGCGATCGCCAAGGGGAAAATCCGATGTTCTTGCTGCTGAATACGCGCCTGCAACGTAGCCACGTCATCGTTGGGTAATACAGGGACCGCCGCCTGCATGATAATGGGGCCGCTATCGACTGCTAACTCTACATAGTGCACGCTGCAGCCGGTAATTTTTACCCCGGCTGCTAGTGCTTGCTCTACGGCCCGCATTCCCGGAAAGCTTGGCAATAGGCTGGGATGGATATTGAGCATTCGTTCTGGAAAGGCGGAAATCAGCCGTTGGGTGACCCGGCGCATCCAGCCCGCCATAATCACCCACTCCACCCCGTGCTGTTGTAAGGCTTGGGCAATTGCCTCATCGAGAGCTTCTCGACTAGAAAATGTTCGATGATCGAATAGTTGATCTGGGATGCCCCATTGCTTTGCCCGTTCAGCTACCTTAGCGTCGGGGTTGTTGTAAATGACCAACTCAATGCGAGCATTCAGCTCACCTTGTTTAATCGCTTCAGCAATGGCCTGAAAGTTGCTGCCGCTACCCGAGGCCATAATACCTAGGCGAAGCGGCGTTTGAGGGGTGAAAGGGGGCAAGGGGAATGGGGAGATCAAGGACATGGACACAGGGATAAAGAATCGAGGTTATCAATAAAACAGCTTGGTTTGCGTATTAGTACGGAAAATTGCCGTAATGGGAAACACGTTGGGTATATTCGCTGAAATCTGATTCGGTATTACATCGGATATATCAACAATGGCGTATATTTTTAGGACTGAAAAGGGCAATCTGCTTTTGTAAATCAGATCCGTTAAATTGCCTAATGATAAGTTTTCGAGTTGTTGCTTGCGATTAAATTGCCTAATGAGCCTATCAATTAGTCTGTCTAGGTCAGTTGCTATGTCCGATCTTTTGAGCGCGATCGCCCAGCCTTTGTATATCAAAACCGCTCAGCACGAGTGGATTTACGTCAACGACGCCGGGGCTGCCCTCTTGGGACTAACGGCAGATGCGATTGTGGGCCGCACAGAAGCAGACTTTTTACCCCAGCAACTTGCCCAGCAGCTCAAGCAGCAAGATGCAACCTTCTTTGCCACCCAGCAAAACATCACTGTGCCGCTGGTTTTTAGCAAAACGTTGGGCGATCGATTGAGCGTTACTGGGCATGAATCGGACGCACCTCAGGCAGGCCCTCAAGAAGCCCGTCAAGTCATTGGCCAGCGCCAGATCATTGAGCTAGAAGGCCAGCCAGCGCTGATCAACACCTTGCAAGATGTGACAGAGCTAGCCCGCACCCAGCAGGCCAATGCCACTCTCCAGCAAGAACTCCAGGCTAACCGCGCTGAGCTTAAAACCGCTCTCAAATTAGAGTCCACCCTTAAGCGCATCACCGATCGCGTGCGCGATAGCCTTGATGAGCAGCACATTTTGCAGACAGCAGTTGAAGCATTGGTAGACGTGCTGAACATCAAAGCCGCCAATACGGCCCTCTATGACTTAGAGCAAGGCACCTCAACGGTGTACTACGAGTGCTCGGCGGGTTATTCTTCCATGCGTGGCCGGGTTTCACAAATGGAGGCTTATTCAGAGGTTTACGACCAGTTGCTGCACGGTGACTATCTTCAGTTTTGCTCAATTGTGCCCCATCCAGAGCGGGGCCGGGTGTCTATGTTTGCGGCCCCAATTTTAGATGATCGGGGAGTGTTGGGTGATTTGTGGCTGATTGATGATGTGGGTGAAAGCCTCGCTGAGCTCGATATTCGACTGGTGCAGCAGGTGACCAATCAATGTGCGATCGCCATTCGCCAAGCCCGCCTTTACCAAGAATCTCAATCCCAGGTGCGCGAGCTAGAGCGAGTCAACACCCTCAAAGACGACTTCCTCAGCACCGTTTCCCATGAGCTGCGCACTCCTGTCACCAGCATGAGAGTGGCGCTTCAGCTTCTCGGTGTCACCCTCAATCAGGAGTATGACCTCGATCAAGAACTTGCCAAACCGCAGCTAGAGCAGGGCCGGATTGCCCGCTATTACCGCATCCTCAAAGAAGAGTGCGAGCGAGAAATCAGCCTGATCAATGATCTACTCGATTTGCAACGGCTAGATGTGGGCAACCATCCGATGCTGCTTCAGCCGATTGACCTGCCCAATTGGCTGCCCAACTTAGTCAATAGCTTTAAACCTCGGGCCAATTCGCGCGAGCAAATGCTCAGCCTTACTGTGCCAGAAGCCTTACCCGAACTCATTTCAGATCTCGCCAGTATTGAGCGAGTCCTGGCCGAGCTGATTAACAATGCCTGCAAATACACGCCACCTGCTCACAGCATCCATATTGCTGTAGCTGGCGGACAAAGCATGATGCGATTTAGTGTGGTTAACACTGGCGTTGAAATTGCTGAAAAAGAGCGTCAGCGCATCTTTGACAAATTTTATCGAGTGCCTAGCGCTGACCCTTGGAAGCAAGGGGGCACAGGCCTAGGGTTGGCTTTGGTACAAAAACTGGTGAGCCATTTAGACGGCAATATTTATGTCGAAAGCAGCCATAACCAAACGGCATTTATTGTCGAAATTCCCTTAGTCCCGCTTGATCAATCATAAAAAGTCAAGTCCCAATCTTAAGTGCAAATCTAATGGGCTACGGCTGGTTCTTTTGAGATGGCCGCACTTCAGGTGACTGGACTGCAGATGGTCGCCCTTCAGATGACTGGAATTTGACCAACCAAGCCTGACTCAACTGCCTAAGCTGCTGCCGTTGCGCTGCACTTAAGCCCTGCGGATCAAAACGGTAGCGATAGTGCAAAGCCAAGATGTCTGAAAAGGTGAGCCAGTAGGGTTCAGCAATTTTCTCGTGCAAACGTTCACGCCATTGCTCCCAAGACTCTGCTGGCCAGCGCTGTAGATCTTGTTCAGCTAGCCGCTGTTCAATTTGATAGAGTTCTGAGTCGAGGCCGTTTTGTATGGAGGGTGTGATTGCCGCTATGTCTTCATCTGCCGATGACTGCGCCCGCCGCCCTTGAAACTGTTGCACAGATCGCCAAAACAAGTAGCCAAACAGCGGCACGATAATCACCAGCATCTCTTTCAATCCCAATGCGCCAAGCTGACGAATTCTAAAAGAGATCTGAAAGCTCACAAAATCGACAACATCTAAAACCCTTTGGAAAGGAGATGCTTTCTCTTTTTCTTGGGCTGTCCAGTCGGCTGGGGTGGTATCTAGCGTTTGCCAATGCCCCTCTAGATATACCAGCGTCCAGGCATGGGCATCGCGACTACGAACGATGTACTGGCCTCTAGAGGGCTAAACTCATGGGCCAAATAGCCCACTGCATACCGCGCCGGAATGCCAGCACCCCGCAGCAGTAGGGTTGTGGCGCTGGCAAAATATTCGCAGTGGCCCGCCTGGGTATGCAGTAAAA
>JAAUPS010000225.1 GCA_012033015.1 Phormidesmis sp. RL_2_1 | reverse complement strand
TCGTCCAAGTCGTGCCTAACTAGCCATCTCTAACTAGCCATCCCTATTGATGGCTAGTTATCCCAAGCCTGCTAAAGCTCAGAGCCTGCCTGCTAAAGCTTAGAGCCTGCTAAAGCTTAGACAGTCAACACTTAGTTTGCTAAAGCTTAGATAATCAAAGTAGATAATCAAAGTAGATCGTCAAACCTGAGACGACTAAAACTTAACTCCAGAAAAGGCCAAGACGTTGATAAAATCTCGTCTGGCCTTTTTTTATGCTGGTATGTCATGCGACACCCCCGCCCCCTGCAACCGCCTCTTAGCTTTATTCCCTGCAACTATAACCCTTGGGTTGTGCGAGTCATCCACTGGCTGCTGCCGTTCCTCCTTAAGGTGCGTGTCCGTCCTTGGCTGCCTGCGGGCATTCAGCGCATAGAAGTGGTCAATGTCGATCGCTTAGTTGAGCTATACGCCCAGCTTGAAGCCGGAAAAGCGCGCTTTATCATGGCTCCGCGACATGTCGAAGTCGATGATCCGCTCAGTGGCCTGTATTTGTGTTCGCGGGCAGTGACCCAAGCTGCCAAAGCCAATGGCATTAAACTACAACAGCCGGTACATACTCACTTTGTGTATGAGCGGGGCATGACCATTTGGGGAGGCAAGGGACTAGGCTGGATGCTTTCTCGCATGGGCGGTGTACCCATTCGACGAGGGCGCAAACCTGACTGGGTGGGGCTCAAGGCCGCGCGGAAGTTAATCCTTGAAGGCACCATGCCGATGGTAATCGCGCCAGAAGGGGCAACCAATGGCCACAGCGAACGACTAGGGCCGCTAGAACCAGGGGTCGCCCAGCTCGGATTTTGGTGTGCTGAAGACTTGACCCGTGCCCAAAGAACAGAAACGGTGTTTGTGGTGCCCATTGGCATTCAGTATCGCTATGTACAGCCCAATTGGCCCAAGCTGTCACAATTGTTGTCACAATTGGAGCTGCAAAGTGGTTTGCAGGCCCCTGCTCAGGCCCCTGCTCAGGCCCCTGCTCAGGCCCCTGCTCAGGTCCATGGAGAAATCAAAGAGTGTCGCGATCGCATCTTGAGACTAGGCGAACATTTGCTCACCACCTTAGAAGCGTTTTATACCCGCTGCTACCATCAAAAGTTCGAGCAGTTTGAGCCCACCGATGCGGCAAATTCAGCGGCTGCCGCCTGCTCGCAACGGCTCCATCAACTGTTGGATCGCGCCCTAAACGTGTCGGAACAGTTTTTAATGTGCCTAGCCAAGGCACCTTTGTAGATCGCTGTCGGCGGCTAGAAGAAGCAAGCTGGAACTACGTTTACCGAGAAGATTTGCCCCTTTGCTCTCTCCTTTGGCCAAAGGCTTGGCTGACTGGGCTGCCCAAGAAGCCAGCCTGCGAGAGCTACACATGCGCATTGTGGAGAGTTTTGTCGCGGTCGATGGTGACTATCTACAGGCGCAGCCCTCCTTTGAGCGCTGCGCAGAAACCACATTGCTAATATCAGATATGCTCACTCGTCTCGATGGCCATCAGCGCAGTGAGCAGCTACCGGGCAGACCCCATTTAGGGCAGCGCCAAGTGACGGTGACGGTGCAGTCACCGATTGCTGTGACCCCTCGCCTAAGCGATTATCAGCAAAATCGTCGGGCAGGGCGAGCTGCTGTTATTGCCCTGACCGAAGACATTCGACAAGCGCTAGAAGCGACGATTCATTAGCGGGGCCAGCCTTCACTTGAGCGCTGTCTATCCCGTCGATGGCGCTTCTATAGCTTCTGTCGAGTGAGTTAGGACAACAGTCATTCTCCTCGAAGAGGCTACGCCAACGCTAGCAGCCTTGACGAGTAACGGTGAGACCCTGCTTCGCTTGGCGGCGCTAAGGAGTGCTCACCAAGATAAGGAATGCTCACCAAGACAAAGTCAGAATGCATCCTTGCTTGGCTATAGGCCGTCAGGTATTGCATCCTTACTTTGCTATAAAATCGTAACCATCATGAAGAAAGTGCTTTGAACTTTGTATCTGCGCTGAGTTGCCATGGTAGGCTATGCGCTGAAGCGATTGCAGTGGTGGACCCTTACCTTATGAACCTAAACTTGGCGTTTATCGCGTATTTTCTGGGATTTATGGCGATCGCCCTAGGGTTAGGCTATCTGCTGACGCGGTTTTTACTC
The DNA here is from genome assembly GCA_012033015.1 of Phormidesmis sp. RL_2_1. GTDB lineage: Bacteria > Cyanobacteriota > Cyanobacteriia > Phormidesmidales > Phormidesmidaceae > Phormidesmis. The sequence continues at coordinate 6,018 of JAAUPS010000225.1, read as the reverse complement.
GGCCCCCAAGCTGCCCGCCAAAATTTGCTTTACGCTGGCCCCTGGCTTGTATTTGGGGCAGTTTTAGCGATTTTTCTTTCATTCGCAGGGCGTTACGGCTTGGTGAGTCTGTATACGTTGTACGGTACTGGGGTAGTGCTGTGGTTGATCAGTTGGCCCTGGCGTAAACGCTTAGCCGGTGAGCTGCTGCACCGGGTCGGGCGCACATCACAGACCAAAGTTTTGCTGTGGTTAGGGCTGTTTCAAGTTGGTTTAGCGATCGTGATGACGTTCCTGTTGCTCGATCAAGTCATAGGCGGCTTGGTCACGAGCTTTGGCATCTTTTCAGGCATCGTTCAAATGATGTTTTGGTGGTCGCTGGCCATCCTTTTCATTTTGCTCGGTCGCAGCCAGCTAGAAATTCGAGAAAACGGCCTTTGCTACATGTACGCTTGGCAGCCTTGGGAGCGGGTAGAAGCGTTTGGCTGGGACGACGACAAGCCCAACACCCTGATTCTCAAAGTGATTCCTCGATCCTTTGTCTCTCGCAATTTTCTCACCATTGGTATTCCTGCTGCCCAAAAAGAAACCGTCGATAACCTGATAGATGACTATTTGGCTGAAGCTGATCTGGCTACTGAAATGGACATTGAGCGAGGCATAGAACCTGATATAAATCCAGAGATGGAACCAGACATGAAATCAGACCCGTAGCCAGAGATGCAATCTAAGGATATTAATCCCCTGCTGTATAGTCTATTGCTCGACAGGCTGTTTACTGCCGACTTCTAGCATTTGGGCGGCGTAGTCTTTGGTTTCTTCTTGCAAGGCATCGTCTAGATGGCTGATGTAATATTCCATGCGATGATCGCTAATGAGATTAAACCCCGCCCCAAATATACCTTTGACCAAGCCGACTGTGGCATCGGTTAACCGGGCAGTCAGCTTATATTTGGCCATGATTTTTCCCTTGGCGTCAAAGTATTTGACGGTGCCAACATGGCCGTATAGCCGCATCGGATTCCATATCGAAAAGGGCGGCGGAACGTGGGGGACGATGTCGTTGTTGTTGACAAAGCGGAAAACTTTGCCGCCGGTATTGGCATTGAGCTGGGTGATAAAGGTGCGATCGCCTACCCGTGGCTGACCAAAAGTATACACGCCCTCGACTCGAATGCCGTTGTCTATCAATGCTGCAGCGGCTATGGTCGCTAGCGCGCCACCGAGGCTATGGCCAGTAATATACAGCGGTGGCAGCAGCTTACCGGCTTGGGCCAACTCTTTTGTCCATCGCTGTATTTCTGCTAATACCGGCTCTTCAATAATGGCCCAAGCTAAGAAAAACCCTGTATGCACCCTGCCTTTTCGATAGGAAGAGATCGCTGTTACCCCATCTTTGCGAATGGTGAAGTTGCGCAGCCGGGTCGTGAAGTTTGTCAGCCAGTCTTTCGGCTCTTGGCTGCCTCTAAAGGCCAGCACCATAAATTGATCAGTGCGAAACATGTAGGCTTGAGTATCGCGATCTGCTTTGTCGAAATAGCAAAAATTATGGCGAATCATGTCGTTTTTCGCCTGCTCAGACCAAGGTTCCAGTTTTTTCTGGGTCATTGATTCAGTGTTTTGGTTTGGCTGAGCCAGTTGACGTCGAATTTCTGGATTGTGTAGGGCCGCTCCCCAGCGGCCAATGACTTCAGCGACAAACTGTTTATCTTGGTAGGCCAGGTAGGACGATTTGGCCAAAGTTAAGGCAAGCCGCGTACTGTAGCCGGTTGGGATAGGCTCAATATCAACCAAATCATTGCCTTTGTAAGGCGATGGCAAAATGCGATAGCCAAAGCGCTCAAACAGCTTTTGCACGCCGAAAAAGCCGCTGTGGTGAATGTAGCTGTAGAGCGCGTCATAAAAGCTAGAGGCCCCAGGCCGACGATAGGCCGGATCGCCGATCAGCTTAATCCAATAATTCAGCCACGGCTGGAGTTCTTTTGCAGTAAACAAACCTGACTCAATAAAGTAACCAAAATGCTCCAGACCGTTGAGCATTTTATTAAACCAATCTCGCAGGACTGTTTCTACTCGGTACTGCCACAGTGCCGTTTGATATTCTGCCAAGGCGGCGGGGTCTTTTTCAATGCGCATTTGCAAAGATTCAAGCTGTTTTTTGCGCTGCGATCGCTGATCGTGGGTATCTAGCGCGCGACATAGCAACTCGTCGCTGACCCGAAACGTGGTGCTTTGGGGATATTTGTTGTAGTGAGTGTCTTGGGCAATATCATGGGGTCGCTCTCGATCTTGGGCACTCGTCGGAAAAGCGTAGTCTCGATACTCTTCAAAATCTAAGATTTTAAGCGCGTTGTAAATGTCAGGCTCTTGCTCAAATTCCTTGACTGCCTGCCGCAGAAACTCTATCCGCTGCCACTGCTGCTGACGGACGTAGTGACTGCCTCCCCAAAGCAGCGCCCCACCGGCCAATACCAAAGCGAGTGCCGATAACCACTCAATTGTCGGTGGGGCATAAGTCGGCTGTTCTGCAGGTTGGTTATTGGCCTGGATATCAGCTCGGGTCATCGATTGGGTGTTGGTTTCGGCAACGGCTGATGCTAGAGGCAGAACGATAGAGCCTGGTTGAGAAAGCCCCGGCAAAGTGAATACAGCAGCTAGCGAAATCAGATAAATAAACAGACGCATACGATAACCGCAAAAAATTGCCCAGACACAAACTGCAAGAAATGAGCCAAATATCCTGGTCAAATATTCTCGTCAAATATTCTGGCCAAATATCCTGGTCAAATATTCTGGCCAAACAAATCAAGTTTGCTTGATGATGCCTCGAAAGTACCCAACCAAACCGCTCAAATTGTCTCGATTGATTAAATTTCTGCGAAGAATGATAGAAACATGTAATGACATTGCCAAGGTTACCCCACAACAGCTTGCCATCAAGGCAGTATATATAGATACAAATCTATAAGGTTTAATAAACTTGATTTTATAGACATCTTGCCTGCTAATCGGTACCATGAAGGGCTTATAGAGTCAAAATGGCTAGGATTTTTCCTTTAAGATCCTAGGCTTAAATAGCCTTCAAGTAGTCTTTAGGCAAGCCGCTTGTCCAATCATCCAACAGGAGAGGAAGAACGCGGTCGTTGCAAGGGCTTGGCAAACCCAACACACTGTCTACTTTGTCACTATCTACTTTTTCTCAGGCAATTTTGGCTAAAAGACATCTGGCTATAGAAGATCCGACGATAGGGGATCTGGCGACAAGCGTTCTGGATACAAGAGATCCGGCAAAGCTCAATCTGGCAAAGCTCAATCTGGCAAAGCTCAATCTGGCAAAGCTCAATCTGGCAAAGTCAGTGCTGAGCCGACTGACGTTAACTAGCCTGTCCATGGTGAGTGTGTTGGCTAGCAGCCTATCGCTGACGACGGGTGTCAGTGCCGTTAGCGCGGAAGTCATTCTTGAGCAGCGGGGCAACTTGGCCGTCGGCGATGCCGTGCTAGAAGATGGCAGCCTGTACGATCGCTATACCTTTGCAGGTAGGAGCGGTCAGCAGGTCACCATCACGCTAGAGAGCGAAGACTTTGACCCTTATTTGATTTTGCTCAATCCTGAGGGTCAACGCATTTATGAAAATGACGATATCAGCCGCAGCGATCGCAATGCCCGACTGATTGTAGACTTGCCAGCCGCTGGCACTTATACCGTCGTTGCCAACAGCTACATGCCAAGGGCAACCGGCGAATATGCCATCAAAATAGACAGAGGCCCAGAGCCCGCGAGCAAGGCAGAAGCTGTCGCTGCAGAGGCTGCTTCTGATGGCACCCCCCGATGTAACACGGCCCTGTTAGACACTGTTGAAAGCTTGAAGACCAATCGAGAGGTAGAGGTGTTGTTTAGCGCTGTGTCGCTCGCTAATTTATACGAAGATGTGCCTACTAGCCGACCTAACGGGCTAGCTGTGACCCTCAACGGGACAGCGGCGACCTCAATTATGTTTTCGCCCCGGCTTTTAAACCACACGGCTGCAAGTCTTGTGCGTGATTGTACGACGGTCGGTGCAGTTATTTTTACAGCACCTGAAGATGGATTTGAAAGAACGTTCGGTTACTTGCCGGGGCGTCCGCGGGCATTACAGCCAACGGCTGTGCCGGTGAGTGAGTTTACCTGTGCGATCGCTCCAGGAGAAGTGCAATTGCCTGAATGGGGCTACCGCGCCTGTCTCTAGTCGCCCGTAACATGCTGTAAAGATGACGGCACAAGGCTTTTCAGGTAACAAAAACGACATCATATCGCCAGTAAAAATGCATCCTTACTGGGCGATATAACAATATTGTCCTTAACAATTGTCCTTAACAAGGAAAGGAGATGAGGAGGAAAAGAGATGGGAAAAAAGAAATTGAAACAGTCTCAGGGTTGCCAAATCTGAATGGTGGTGGCTGAGGTAACCAGCCAGCGGTTGTCGGGGCTAAAGTGAGCGGTAAAAGCGGCGTCTAGCACGGTAAGTCGATCGCCCCCCTCGGTTTGTCGGAGATCTAGCACAGGCTCAGAGGAGGGAAGCAAAAGGGGAACCACAAAGGTTTGGCCGTCAGGACTCAGGGTAATTGGCTGCGCGATGGCAGTGGCTTCATTCGTATCAACAGGCTCAAGGCTGTTGCCTGTAGCGACAGAGATCGTGCGATCGCGCTGATACGTCTGCAAATTCCAATACACGACTGACTGCTGCTGATCTCGCACTAGCAGCGTTCGGCCATCTGGAGTAAAGGCCAGGGCCTGGGCAGGGGCAGGGGTTCGCAGCGTGATGATCCGAGCGCCGGTGCCTGCATTCCACAGCTTAACGCTACGGTCGGTATCTAGGGTGGCAAAGTAGCGACTATCAGGGCTAAAAGCCATGCTGTTGGCTAGAGCATGACTATAGAGGCCGCCGGTTTGAGCGGTTGTTTGAGTTGTCACCTTGATGAGCCGAGCATCTGTTCCCCAAAGCTGAATCGTGCGGTCGGTCGCTACGGCTAGCTGTCTACCGTCAGGGCTGAGCAGCAGCGATCGCACCGAACTTGGATTGACTTCTCCGGCCGAGAGTTGTAGCGTCTGATAAAGCTGACCGCTCGGCGACCAAATCTTCACCGTACCGTCTGCGCCACCGGTATAGAGATAAGTGCTATCTCGGTTCAGGGCGAGTTTCACATTCCCCCGATGAGCGTTCCACTGCCGGATAGGCGTGCCCCGCTCCGTCTCCCAGCTAGCGACATCGCCATTGGCCATTCCGGCCCACAGGGTATGGCTGTTGGCGCTAAAGACCAAGGTCTCTGCCTTTTGGCTACCCGGTTTTAGTAGGGTGATACGGCGAGTGCCGGTCGCTAAGTTCCACAGCGCCAGAGCATGGCGATCGCCTGTCGTACTGCTGACTGCCAGCAGTTGACTATCGGGGCTAATCGCAGCGGTGACCGGCACTGCTTGAGTCACCGTCTGAGCGTTGCCTGGGTATAGCGCCGCTAAGTTGAGTCGGAATCGTGTTTGGGGCGATCGCCAGGACGAGGCGGCGGGCGGACTCATCGCCTGCTGAACCTTCGAGAGCAATTCCGGAATGTAGCTATAGAACCGGCCATCGCGCAGTTGCATCGCGTCAATTGTGCAGCTACCGCAGTGTTCGCCAGGCCCAGGGATGGCGATATCTTGCACCACCGCGTCTGAGACGCCAGCCCAGGGCAAATGCCCCTCGGGAGCCTGTAGGCTGTAGGTCAGCTCCGACTCATTTCGCCAGTCGCTGCTGATAAAGTCGGGTTCTTCGCGGGGGGCGGAGATTTTCCAGCCGATGCGATCACGAAAGGCATTCACGGCCGCATCCCGGTCGTTGGGATGGCTGCTTGGGCCGCCTGCCACAGTCGTAGCTGTACACTCAGGCCAAAGCGGCCATCGCTAGCTGCTAGCCACGCCTGATCGATAGCGCGAATCAGCGCGGGCGTCACAGTCGCGCTAGTGTCAGGCCGGGTAGAGACCGAGTCAGGCGCAAGCAACCGCCCGGGTTTCTCGATCAGCTGCTG